>NZ_JBSFVR010000013.1:0-55556 GCF_053592415.1 Streptomyces sp. NPDC002690
GGGCCATCCGAGCTGGGTTCTGGTGACGAGCTTCACGTGTCTCCTCGGGGTTCTGGTGGGCATGGAAAAGCCCTCCGGACCCGCGGCAATCCAGCCGCGGGGCGCCGCGCCGTTCGGCGTCAATGGTTGCGCGGGAAGCCCAGGTCGACGCCGGACGGGGCGTCGGCCGGGTCCGGCCAGCGGGTGGTGACGACCTTGCCGCGGGTGTAGAAGTGCACCCCGTCGTTGCCGTAGACGTGGTGGTCGCCGAAGAGGGAGTCCTTCCAGCCGCCGAAGGAGTGGTACCCGACCGGGACCGGGATCGGTACGTTCACACCGACCATGCCGGCCTGGATCTCCAGCTGGAAGCGGCGTGCGACGCCGCCGTCGCGGGTGAAGATCGCGGTTCCGTTGCCGTACGGGGAGGCGTTCATGAGGGCGACGCCCTCCTCGTACGTGTCGGCGCGCAGCACGACGAGCACCGGACCGAAGATCTCGTCGCGGTAGGCGTCGGAGTCGGTGGAGACGCGGTCCAGCAGCGAGATGCCGATCCAGTGGCCGCCCTCGAAACCCTCGACGGTGTGGCCGGTCCCGTCGAGGACGACCTCGGCACCCTGCGCGGCGGCGCCGGTGACGTAGGAGGCGACCTTGTCGCGGTGGGCGGCGGTGATCAGCGGGCCCATCTCGGAGTCGGGGTCCGTGCCGGGGCCGATCTTGATCTTCTGCGCGCGGTCCTTGATGCGGGCGACCAGCTCGTCCCCGATCGAGCCGACCGCGACGACCGCCGAGATCGCCATGCAGCGCTCGCCCGCGGAGCCGTACGCGGCCGAGACCGCCGCGTCGGCCGCGGCGTCCAGGTCGGCGTCGGGCAGCACCAGCATGTGGTTCTTCGCGCCGCCGAGCGCCTGTACGCGCTTGCCGTTGGCCGACGCGGTGGCGTGGATGTGGCGGGCGATCGGAGTGGAGCCGACGAAGGAGACGGCGGCCACGTCCGGGTGGGAAAGCAGCGCCTCGACCGCGACCCTGTCGCCGTGCACGACGTTCAGCACACCGTCCGGCAACCCGGCCTCGGCGGCCAGTTCGGCCAGCAGCACCGAGGCGGACGGGTCCTTCTCGCTGGGCTTGAGGACGAAGGTGTTGCCGCAGGCGACGGCGAGCGGGAACATCCACATCGGCACCATGGCCGGGAAGTTGAACGGGGTGATCCCCGCGACGACGCCCAGCGGCTGGCGGATGGAGGCGACGTCCACCCCGCCGGACACCTGGGTGGACAGCTCGCCCTTGAGCTGGGTGGTGATCCCGCAGGCCAGCTCTACGATCTCCAGCCCCCGGGCCACCTCGCCGAGCGCGTCGGAGTGCACCTTGCCGTGCTCGGCGGTGATGAGGGCGGCGAGCTCGTCGCGGTGGGCGTCGAGCAGGGCGCGGTAGCGGAACAGGACGGAGGTACGGGCCGAGAGAGAGGAGAGGCCCCAGGTCGCGAAGGCGGCCTTGGCCGCGCTGACCGCGGCGTCCACCTCTTCGGCGGAGGCGAGGGCGACGCGGGTGGTGACGGCTCCGGTCGCGGGGTCGGTGACCGGGCCGAACTCGCCCGACGTGCCCTCGACGGTCTTGCCACCGATCCAGTGAGGGACGGTCCTGGTCATGACGATCTCCTTCAAACTTCTCGGGTTTCTCGGGGACTGCTCGGACTTCGGAGGAGGCTCCTCGGACTTCGGGGAAGGCTCCTCGGACTTCGGAGGAGGTTCCTCGGACTTCGGAGGAGGCTTCCCGTAATTCAGAGACGACGGCGCCGGGTCGCCCGCCGGCGGTCGTACACCTCACGGGCCTCCACGGCCGCCGGGCGGGTGGCCGTCTCGGCCACGGGCACATCCCACCACGCCTCAACCGCAGGGGGACCCGCCACCCCACCGGGTGTCCGGTCCCCGGAGCGGCCGGGCGGGGTGGCGAGCGTGACGTGGACGCAGACGGGGTGGTCGGCGGCCCGCGCCTGGGCGAGGGCCGCGCGGAGTTCGCCCACGGTACGGGCGCGCAGGGCCCGCATGCCGAGGGAGGCGGCGTTGGCGGCGAGGTCCAGCGGGAGCGGGTCGCCGGTGTACGCGCCGGTGGCGTCCCGGTGGCGGTAGTCGGTGCCGAAGCGCTCGCCGCCGACCTCCTGCGAGAGCCCGCCGATGGAGGCGTACCCGTGGTTGTCGAGCACCACGAGCTTGACCGGCAGCCGTTCCTGGACGGCCGTGACGATCTCGGTCGGGTTCATCAGGTACGTACCGTCGCCGACGAGGGCCCAGACCGGCCGGCCGGGGGCGGCGAGCTGGACGCCGATGGCCGCCGGGATCTCGTATCCCATGCAGGAGTAGCCGTATTCGACGTGGTACTGCCGGGGCGAACGTGCCCGCCACAGCCGGTGCAGGTCGCCGGGGAGCGAGCCGGCCGCGTTGATCAGGACGTCGTCCTCGGTGACGAGGGCGTCGAGCAGGCCGAGGACCTGGGTCTGGGTGGGTGCCGCGTCGGGGTCGGGGGTGGCGAAGGCCGCGTCCACCCCGTCCTCCCAGCGGGCCTTCGCCGCCGTGTACGCGCTTCTGTGGCCGGGGTCGACCCGGTGGCCGTGGGCGCGCAGCGCGGCGGTGAGCGCTTCGAGGCCGGTACGGGCGTCCGCGACGAGCGGGAGGGCGGCCTGCTTGTGAGCGTCGGACCCGGTGACGTTGAGGTTGACGAACCGGGTCGCCGGGTCGGGGAAGAGGGTGGCGGAGGCGGTGGTGAAGTCGGTCCAGCGGGTGCCGACGCCGATCACCAGGTCGGCCGCGCGGGCCAGTTCCTCGGCGGTGGCGGTGCCGGTGTGGCCGATGCCGCCGATGTCCTGCGGGTGGTCGTGGCGCAGGGTTCCCTTGCCCGCCTGGGTGGTGGCGACGGGGATGCCGGTGGCGGTGGCGAACGCGGAGAGGGCCTCTTCGGCGGCGCTGTGCCGCACCCCGCCGCCCGCGACGAGGAGAGGCCGGCGGGCCGCGCGCACCGCCCGGACGGCTTCGTCGAGTTCGTACGGGTCGGGGGCGGGCCGACGCACGTGCCAGACCCGCTCGGCGAGGAACTCCTCGGGCCAGTCGTACGCCTCGGCCTGCACGTCCTGCGGCAGCGCGAGGGTGACCGCCCCGGTGGAGACCGGGTCGGTGAGGGTGCGTACGGCCTGGAGGGCGGCGGGGATCAGCGCTTCGGGGCGGGTGATCCGGTCGAAGTAGCGGGAGACCGGGCGCAGGCAGTCGTTGACCGACACGTCTCCGGCGTACGGCACTTCGAGCTGCTGGAGCACCGGGTCGGCGGGCCGGGTGGCGAAGGTGTCACCCGGGAGGAGCAGGACGGGCAGGTGGTTGACGGTGGCGAGTGCGGCGCCGGTGACGAGGTTGGTGGCGCCGGGGCCGATGGAGGTGGTGACGGCGTGCGCGGAGAGCCGGCCGGACTGCCGGGCGTAGCCGACCGCCGCGTGCACCATGGCCTGTTCGTTGCGGCCCTGGAGGAAGGGCATGAGGGGCGCACGGGACGCCCCGGAGGCGTCGGGGCTCCCGGACCTCCCGGAACTCCCGGATTCCAGCAGTGCCTGGCCGATACCGGCGACGTTGCCATGGCCGAAGATGCCCCAGGTGGCGGCGATCAGCCGCTGCCGGTGTCCGTCCCGTTCGGTGTACTGCCGGGCGAGGAAGGCGATCAGGGCTTGCGCGGTGGTCAGACGGACGGTCACCTGCGGTCCTCCGGGGCGGCGTACAGCGGGAGCCGGGGATCGGCCTGGCGGGCGTCCCAGGTGTCCCTGATCCAGGCGTGGTCGGGGTGGTCGCGGATCAGCCAGGCGCGTTCCTCGCCCGGTCCGGCCATCACGTTGAGGTAGTAGAGGGCACCTTCGGGCGGTGCGATGGAGGGGCCGTGCCAGCCGTCGGGGACGAGGACCGCGTCGCCGCCGTGCACCTCGGCGAGCACGTCCGCGCCGCCGGGGCGGGACGGGGAGACACGGTGGTAGCCGGGGCCGCCTCGCTCCAGTTCGAAGTAGTAGATCTCCTCCAGCACGGACTCCACGCCGGGCTCGGCCTCGTCGTGCTTGTGCGGCGGGTAGGAGGACCAGTTGCCCGCCGGGGTGAGGACTTCGACGGCGATGAGCCGGTCGCAGGCGAAGGTGTCGGCGGCGGCGAAGTTGTTGACCTGCCGGGCGCAGGTGCCGGAGCCGCGCAGTTCGACAGGTACCTCCGACGCGGGACCGTAGCGAGCGGGGAGCTGTCGCTCGCACTTCGCTCCTGCCAGGGCGAAGCGGCCCCCCGCGTCGGAGGAGATCTGTGCGGTGGCATCGCGCGGTAGGTACGCGAAGTCGGCCACCCCGCTGAACACGCTTTCACGGCCGGTGAGTTCAAAGATGTCACCTGCCGTATGCACCGTACAGCCGCCGGTCAACGGCAGAACGATCCATTCACTCCCCCCGGTGACGAGTGTGTGAACTCCGCCCGGCGGCAGGTCGAGCACCCGGAGGCTCGAACGCTCCCATCGCGCCCGCTCGGGACCGATGTCCAGGGCGTACGGGGCGTCCTCGGGGCCGCCCCTCAGGTGCAGGTGGCGGGGCGGGGACCCGGTGCGGGACGAGGGGGCGTCGTACGTCGTCATGGAGTGTCCCTACCCGCGCCGGACCCCGGTGGCGCCGTCCGGCGCGGGCCGTCCGGTCCGGCGGTGCGCCGGAGCAGTCCGGCCGCCGTGTCGACGGCCCGTGCGACGTCCCCGTCCGGCGGGTAGAGCAGCGCCCGGCCCACGACCAGCCCGCGCACGGTCGGCAGCCCCAGGGCGCCGCGCCACCGCTCGTACGCGCCGTCCAGGTCGTCGCCGACCTCGCCGCCGAGCAGTACGGCGGGCAGGGTTGAGGTCTCCATCACCCGGGCCATGTCGGCGGGGCGCTCGGTGACCGGGACTTTCAGCCAGGTGTACGCGGACGATCCGGCGAGACCGGAGGCGACGGCGATGGCGGTGGTGACGGCCGGGATGCTGAGGTCCGTACGGAGCCGGCCGTCCTCCCGGTGGCAGAGGAAGGGCTCCACGAACACGGGCAGCCGGTGGGCGGCCATCGAATCGATGGTGCGGGCGGCTGTGTGCAGGGTGTCGAGGGAACCCGGGTCCTCGTGGTCGATGCGCAGCAGCAGTTTGCCCGCGTCGAAGCCGCGTCTGGCCAGGTCGATGGGGCGGAATCCGGTGAAGCGGTCGTCCAGTTCGAAGGCGGCCCCCGCGAGGCCGCCCCTGTTCAGCGAGCCCATGACGACCTTGTCCTCCAGGGCGCCGAGGAGCAGCAGGTCGTCCACGATGTCCGCGGTGGCGAGCACTCCGTCGACGCCGGGGCGGGAGAGGGCGAGGCAGAGCCGTTCGATGAGTTCGAAACGGTGCGCCATCGCGAGAGCCCGGCCGCCGACGGCGAGCGCGCCGCGCGCGGGGTGGTCGGCGGCGAGGATGAGCAGCTGCTCGCCGGGGCGGACGAGGGACCTGCGGCGCCTGCGGGCGGCGGCCTCCTCGATGGCCTCCGGGTGCTCGGCGCGCAGTGTCACGAGGTCGGCGAGCGAGGAGGCGGCGGGGCTCACGCGTCGGCCCCGGTGGTGTCGGTGGGGGCGGTGGTGTCGGTGGGGGCAGTGGTGGCGGTGGCGGCGGTGGCAGCGGTTGGGACGTTCGGGGACGCGAGCCCGGGGCCTGGCCGGTCCGGTCCGTCCGGTCGGTCCGGTCCGTCCGGCCCGTGCGGCAGCCCGGGTTCCAGTCCTTCCGGGACCGCTCCGAGGGCGAGGGCGTGTTCCACCTCGGCCGGGAAGGGCATCGCGGACGAGCAGGCGAGGCGGGAGGCGACGATGGCCCCGGCCGCGTTGGCGTACCGCATCACGCGTTCGGTCTCCCATCCGGCGAGCAGCCCGTGGCAGAGCGCCCCGCCGAACGCGTCCCCCGCGCCGAGTCCGTTGACGACCCGCACGGGGAGCGGGGGCACTTCGGCGACCGTACCGTCACGGTGGACGGCGAGCACCCCCTTGGGCCCCTGTTTGACGACGGCGAGTTCGACTCCGGCGTCGAGCAGGGCGCGGGCGGCGGCGTACGGCTCGCGTTCCCCGGTCGCGACGGCGCACTCCTCCAGGTTCCCGACGGCGACGGTGGCGAGCGCGAGGGCTTCCCGGTAGCGGCGGGGAGCCTCGGGGTCGGTGTCACCGCCCTCCCAGAACATCGGCCGCCAGTCGAGGTCGAACACGGTGACCGGCCGCCGCTCCGGTGCGCCCGGCACCGCGCCCGTACGGGGGCCGCCCGTACGGGCGTCGAGGGCGGCGAGGGTCGCGGTCCTGCTGGGTTCGGCGCTCAGGCCGGTGCCGGTGACCCAGAAGATCCGGGCGGCCCGCACGGCGGCCAGGTCGAGTTCGTGCTCGTGGATCTCCAGATCGGGCGCCTTGGGCAGACGGTAGAAGTAGAGCGGGAAGTCGTCGGGCGGGAACAGTTCGCAGAAGGTGACCGGGGTCGGGTACGCGGCGACCTCGCTCACCCACCGGTCGTCGACCCCGAACTCCCGCAGCTGTTCACGCAGATACCCACCGAAGGGGTCCCGTCCGGTGCGGGTGACGACGGCGGTCCGGAGCCCGAGCCGGGCGCCGGCCACCGCCACGTTGGACGGCGAACCCCCGAGGAACTTGGCGAAGGTGTCGACCTGTGCGAGGGACGCCCCCGTCCGCAGCGGGTAGATGTCCACCCCGATGCGTCCCATGGTGATCAGGTCGTACGGCTGACGCATACGTGTCCCTTCTCCCTGCCCGCCGGAGTGCGGGACCGAGTGTCCGGGGCCCTGGACGAGGGACCGCTCGGGGCGCGCCCTGGCGCCACGGAGCACGAGCAACGGACCACGAGCCAGGACCCGGACCACGACCCACGGAGCACGGGACAGCCCTACCCCGAAACACCGTCAACATTTGGCCGGGACATGCGGACGCGCCCTTGACTCCACCGGGAGAGGGGCCGAGGGTGGCCGATATGACCCGTTCCGCACCCACCCCCTCCCGCATCCGTATCGGCTCGGCGCCCGACTCCTGGGGCGTCTGGTTCCCGGACGATCCGCAGCAGGTGCCCTGGCAGCGCTTCCTGGACGAGGTCGCGGCGGCCGGATACGAGTGGATCGAGCTGGGCCCGTACGGTTATCTGCCCACGGATCCCGCCCGGCTCGCCGACGAGACCCGCGGCAGAGGACTCTCGGTCTCCGCGGGAACCGTGTTCACGGGGCTGCACCACGGGTCGGAGGTCTGGGAACGGACCTGGGAACACGTCGCCCGGATCGCGGAACTCACCCGGGCGATGGGCGCCGAACACCTCGTCGTCATCCCGTCGTTCTGGCGCGACGACAAGACCGGCGAAGTGCTGGAGGACCGCACCCTCACCCCCGCGCAGTGGCGCGACCTCACCACCCAGACCGAGCGGCTCGGCCGGGAGGTGCGGGAGCGGTACGGGCTGCGGATCGTCGTCCACCCGCACGCCGACACCCACATCGACAACGAGGAGAACGTCAACCGGTTCCTCGACGCCACCGATCCCGACCTCGTCTCCCTCTGCCTGGACACGGGGCACTACGCCTACTGCGGCGGGGACAGCGTCGAACTGCTGCGGACGTACGGGGAGCGGATCGGCTACCTCCACCTGAAGCAGGTCGACCCCGAGGTGCTGGCGAAGGTAGTTGCCGAGGAGCTGCCCTTCGGGCCGGCCGTCGCCCGGGGTGTGATGTGCGAACCGCCCAGCGGGGTCCCGGCCCTGGAACCGGTACTCGAAGCGGCGCGGGCGCTCGGCACCGACCTCTTCGCGATCGTCGAGCAGGACATGTACCCCTGCGCCCCCGACGCCCCGCTGCCGATCGCCCGCCGCACCCGCGCCTACCTCCGCTCCTGCGGCACCCCGCCGCCCGCGCCGTGACGCTGTGACCGGACGAGGCGGGGGTGGGGCGCGGTGTCTCCGCACTCCACCCCCGCCTCGCCGTACGACCGGGCCGGCCGCTCACCTCATACGAGCTGCGCCTGCTGCTCCGGCACGACGACCGGGGCCTTGGGGCCGCGACGGTCCGCGACCAGCATCAGGGCGAGGCCGAACACGACCCAGCAACCCAGCACGAGAGCGGGTGTACCGGCACCGGTGCCGTCGAAGAACGCGTTGGCGCGCAGCAGGCTCCCGGAGGCCCCCGGCGGGAGGATCTGGCCGAGGGTGGCCCAGCCGTCGGGCAGCCAGTGGGGTCCGCTGGCGAGTCCGGAGAGCGGGTTGCCGAGGAGCATGACCACGGCGGCTCCGAGGCCGAACCCGGCCATGCCCATCAGCGCTTCGAGGCCGAGGAGGGTCATCACCAGGGCCGCCAGGCCCAGGGACATCCCGAGGCTGCTGATCAGGTAGCCGCCGCCGAGGGAGCCGGTGCCGAACTGGAGGAAGGCGGTGACCGCGAACCCGGCCAACAGGGCGAACCCGACGCCTCCGGCGAGGCGGCGGCGGAGTCCGGAGTGGCCCGGGAAGAGGCGGGTCAGGAGCACGGCTGGAATCATCCCGCCGAAGATCATGGGGAAGGCCGCGGCGGCGAAGCCGGCGCCCTTCGGGTCGTCGGCGGGGAACGGCTTGAGGTCCGTGACGGTGACCTCGGCCTGCTGCTGTTGCGCGATCCCGTTACCCATGGCGGTCACGGCCGCGGTGGGCTGCGACCCTCCGGCGGTGGCGGTGTAGACGGTGACGTGCCCCGGGGTCAGGGCTACGCCGCCCATGACGTCGCGGTTCTCCATCGCCGACTTGAGGGCCGCCTCGTCGTCGTAGGTGGTGACGTTCCACTCGTCGCCGGAGAGGGCGCCGGTGACGGCCTTGGTCGCCTGCGCGGACCCGGTGACCCCCACGGGGAGTTCGTGGGGACCGCTGTTCACCGAGGGCAGGGCGAAGGCGCAGAGCATGAGGATCACGACGGCGGCCAGGCCCACGACGACGGCCAGGAGCTTGCGCGCCTGCCCTGCGGGTGCGGGCGGGGTGATTTGCTGGGTCATGGCGGATTTCCTCGCGGTTGGCCGGTGGGTGGACGCCTGGCAGGCCGTCGTGACGTGCGCGGCAGGGATCAGAGAGGCAGCGGGGGCGGCAGGGAAGAGACAGGGAGCAGCAGGGACGGCGGCAGGCTGAAATGGGGGCGGGAAGACGAACGCGTCACCGCTGGAGCCGTCGCCGGACGTACGCCCCGATCGCGGGGCAGCGGAAGTGATGCGGATGGGCTGTGGATGGGGGTGAGGATGCAGGAGCCCCGCCTCACCCTCACCCAAGGTCTTGATACAAGGATACAAGGTACATTGATGCGTGTGTCAAACGAAGAGTCTCAGCCCACGGCCCAGGTGCCGTCCGACCTGGTCGAAGCGGCCCTCCGGGCGTCGCGGACGCGCGGGACGGCCGTCGCCGACGTGTCGATGCAGGCCATCGCACAGGAGGCCGGCATCTCCCGCAGCACCCTGCTGCGCCGCCTCGGCGGCGCCCGGCACGCCCTCGACGAAGCGGTCCGGGCCGCCGGCGTCGACCCCGGCGGCCACAAACCCGTGCGCGAGCGCGCCGTGGAAGCGGGAGCCGCCCTCATCAGCAAGGACGGGTTGGCCGCGCTCTCGCTCGAACGCGTCGCCGCGGCGGCCGAATGCTCGGTCCACAGCCTCTACGCCGCGTTCGGCGGCCGGGACGGGATGATGCAGGCCATCTTCGAGCGGTACGGCCCGTTCGTGAACATCGAAGAGGTTCTGGCCACCCGCCCCGGCGACCTGCGGAGCACGGTCCGCAGGATCTACGCACACCTCACCGATGTCGTCGGGCTGGAGCCCCGGGTACTGCCCGCGATCCTCGCCGAGGTCCTGGCCCGCCCCGGGGACGACGCCTCACAAGCCCTCGCGCGCCACATGGTCCCGCGCCTCTATTCGAGCATCGGCGAGTGGCTGGCCGCGGAGGTCGCGGCGGGCCGCATCCGCGACCTGCCGCTCATCGCACTCATCCACCAGATGTCGAACCCGCTGCTCATGCACCTGCTGCTCCGGCCGGCCCTGGAACTCGTCCCTGGCCTGGAGATCCCCTCAGTCGAGGAGATGTGCGACGCCTTCGCCGAGGCGTTCATCCACGCCGTGGGGCTGCCCGAATCCTGACGCGCCCCGGGCGCGGGGCCGGGCGCAGGGCCGGGCGCGGGCCGGCTACGGGCTACGGGCCACAGGCGCGGGCAACGGGCCGCCCGCAACAACCGCCCGTCTTCGTCGTACATGTACCGGTTGTGTACGACCTGCGTCACAGGTGCGCGACAACCCTCGGCAGCGGGCTCTCCCGATCGTTCGACAGGTCACCACTGACTGATCGTCAACTGCCGCACCGAGGCGCCCTTCAGGCGTGAACCGCCACCTCGGTGCGGCGACGCGCAGAGAGGCGACACTCGATGACGGACAGCACGCTCTGGTCCTACAAGGACATCGCCGCGCACATCCGGGTCCTGCCGGACACCGTGCGCTCGTACCGCAAAAGCGGCTTCCTGCCCGACCCCGACCAGGTGCGGGACGGTCGGCCCTACTGGTACCCGGACACCGTCCGCCACTGGGTCGCCCGCCGCCCCGGCAACCGGAGCCGCACACTCGCGAGCCGGACGACCTGAGCAAATCGTGCGGCCTGAGCGAGCCACGTAACCTGCACGCATCGTGCGGCCTGAGCCGTCCGGGCGGGCCGCGCGCGAGGTGCGGGCGGGGCCGACCGGGCGGGCCCAGCCGGGTGACCGCCCACGCCGACTCATCGGTCGGACGACCCGTCCCCGCAGCCACGCCGTCGCACAGCCACCCCGTGGCGCGGCTACGCGACGTGCGGCCCACTCGGCACCCAGGCCACTCGGCGCGCGGCCACTCGGCGCGCGGCCACTCGGCGCGCGGCTACTCGGCGCGTGGACGCCCCGGTTCGATGATCGTCACCCCCGCGCCCGGGGCTCCGCCCATCGCGGCGAGCGCCGCGGGGGCTTCGGCCAGGCCGATGGCGGAGGTGACCAGGAGGTCGGGGCGGAGCGTCCCGGCCCGAACCATGTCCATCATCGGCGGGTATGCGTGGGCGGCCATTCCGTGGCTGCCGAGGATCTCCAGTTCCAGTGCGATCACGCGGGACATCGGGACGACCGGGTCCCCGGCCGCCGGGGGCAGCAGCCCGACCTGCACATGGCGTCCACGTCGGCGCAGGCTCCGTATGGAGGCGGCGCAGGTCACCGGCGACCCGAGTGCGTCGAGCGAGAGGTGGGCACCGCCACCCGTGAGTTCACGGACGACGGCGTCGGCGCCCTCCGGGTGGGCCGACGCGTCCACGCACGCCGCCGCCCCGAAGGACTTCGCCAGGTCGAGCGCGGCGGCCGAGACGTCCACGGCCACCACCCGGGCCCCGGCGGCCACCGCGATCATCACGGCCGAGAGCCCCACCCCACCGCAGCCGTGCACCGCCACCCACTCCCCCGGCGCGACCCGGCCCTGTCCGGCCACCGCACGGAACGCCGTGGCGAACCGGCACCCCAGACCGGCCGCCGTGCCGAAGGAGAGCTCCTCGGGCACGGCCACCAGGTTGACGTCGGCGTTCTCCAGCGCGACGTACTCGGCGAACGAGCCCCAGTGGGTGAACCCCGGCTGGGTCTGTCGCTCGCACACCTGCTGCGCTCCCGCGGCGCAGGCTTCGCACCGCCCGCAGGCGCAGATGAACGGGACGGTGACCCGGTCGCCTGGGCGCCAGTTGGCGACTCCGGTACCGACCGCCTCGACCACTCCGGCGAGTTCGTGGCCCGGGACGTGCGGGAGGGTGATGTCCTCGTCGTGCCCCATCCAGCCGTGCCAGTCGCTCCGGCACAGCCCGGTCGCCTCGACCCGGACCACCACCCCCTGCGGGGCCGGGGCCGGATCGGGCACCTCCCGGACCCTCGCTTCCTGACCGAACTCCTCGAACACCACTGCCCGCATGGCCCTGCCCTTCCGTCACGTCACCGCGCCCCGGCGGGACGCCCGGTGGGGACGGTACGGTGCGCCACCCGGCCGTGTCCCCCTCTCGGCCCGGCCCGGGGCACCTCGACTACCTCTGGTGATCGAGGTACTCCGGCCCGGATCGGAAGCGGGCCTCGCGCGGCCCGACCCCGCCGTCCACACCCTGAGCGGGTACGGACGCGACGCCCCCGGGGGCGCGCTCGGACGCGGCGTACGCGGGCGGGGCGTACGCGGGCGGGGCGGCGGCCGGTCCCTCGTCGAAGCCGAACCTCCGGTGGAGAGCGCGCAGCGGGGCGGGGGCCCACCAGGTGACCCGGCCCATCACCTTCATGACCGAAGGCACCAGGAGACTGCGCACCACCATGGCGTCCATCAGTACGGCCAGCGCGATGCCGAGTCCGAGCATCTTCGTGTTGGTGACCCGCGAGGTCCCTATGGCGACCATCACCACCGCCAGGATCACGGCGGCGGCGCTGATGAGTCCGCCGGTGTGACGCAGCCCGAAGGCGATGGAGCCCTCGTGGTCGTCGGTCCGGTCGTACTCCTCCTTGATGCGGGAGAGCAGGAAGACGCCGTAGTCCATGGAGAGCCCGAAGGCGACGCAGAACATCAGCACCGGCAGGGTGGTCTCGATGTCACCGGTGCTGGTGAAGGAGAGCGGGCCGGAGAGGTGGCCGTCCTGGAAGACCCACACGACCGCGCCGAACATGGCCGTCAGGCTGAGGGTGTTGAGCACCACGGCCTGGACGGGGATCAGGACGCTCCCGGTGAGCAGGAAGACCAGGAGCAGGGTCACCACGACGATGATGCCGACGGCCCAGGGAAGCCGGTCGGCGATGGCGCCCTTCGAGTCGACGAGTACGGCGGCCGTCCCGGTCACCGAGGTCTCGACGGGCGCGTCGAGCGCGCGGAGGTCGTGGACGAGGCGCTGGGCTCCGGACCCGACCGCCTCACCCTCGGGGACCACGCTGAAGGCGGCCGAGTCGCCCTTCGTCACCGGTCCGTCGACCCGCGCCACTCCTTCCGTGGCGGTGATCCGCTCGCGGAGGGCGGTGTACTGGGCGGGGGTGGCAGGCCCTCGGGCGAGCAGAGTGAGGCCGCCCCCCGGCGACCCGGGGAAGCCCTCACGGATGTGGTCCTGCACCACGCGGGACGTCGAGCTCGCGGGCAGCTGTCTGTCGTCGGCCGTACCGAACTTCACGCCCAGGAAGGGCAGTCCCAGCAGGATGAGCACGGCCGTGGTGACCACGGCGAAGAGGGGGGCGCGGTGCATCACCAGCTCGGCGAGACGGGCCCAGCCCTTGTCGGCCGTCACGCGCTCCGCCGCCCGGGCACCACTCCGGCGGCCCAGCACGCGCCGCAGGTCCAGGGCGTTGACCCGGGGGCCGAGCAGCATCAGTGCGGCAGGCAGCAGGATGAGGGCCGCCCCGGCCGCCAGGAGCACCACCGCGATTCCGGCGTAGGCGAAGGAGCGCAGGAAGTACTGGGGGAAGACGAGCATCGCCGAGAGCGAGACCCCGACCGTGAGCGCGGAGAAGAGCACGGTGCGCCCCGCCGTTCGGAGTGTGGTGCCGACCGCGGAGCGCGGGTCCGCTCCGGCGGCCATCTCCTCACGGAACCGGCGCACGATGAACAGGGCGTAGTCGACGGCGAGCCCGAGGCCGAGGGCGGTCGTGAGGTTCTGGGCGAACACGGAGACGTCGGTCAGCTCCGTCATGCCGCGCAGCACGGCGTTGGTCCCCAGGATCGCCACGATGCCCACGGCGAGGGGCAGCAGGGCCGCCACCGCGCTGCCGAAGACCATCACCAGCAGGACGAGGGTGACCGGCAGGGCGAACAGCTCCGCCCTCAGCAGATCCTCCTGGATGATCGACTGCATCTCGTGCCGCACGGCGATCGGTCCGCCGACCGAGACCTCCACCGGACCGTGCTCCCCTTCGAAGAGGGGGGCGATCCTGTCGAGCGTCTCTCCGGCCGCCTTCTCCTCGCCGGTGATGTGCGCGGCGATCAGTGCTTCGTGTCCGTCCCGGGCGCGCAGGGCGGGTGCGGAGCTCTGCCAGTACGAACCGACTCCGGTCACCCCCTTCTCGGCGGCGAGGCGTTCGGTGAGGCGCGCGGCCTCCGCCGCCACCGCCGGATCGTCGACCGAGGCGGCCCCGCTGTCGATCAGCAGCAGGACATTGGGTTGGGAGGCGGGAAACTCCCGCTCCAGCACGCGCGTCGTCCAGGTCGATTCGGCGGCCGGGTCCTCCCAGCCGCCGCTGGCCATCCGGTCGCCGACACCGCTCCCGGCGAACACCGCGAGCGCGGTGAGCACGAGTGCCGCCAGCAGGGCGAGCCGTGGCCGAGCCGTCACGAGACGGGTCCAGCCACCGAGGCGTTGCGGGCCCTTGGCTACAGGCATGATGCGGTGTCCCCTCCACCAGGCCCGGGCTGCGCGGGGCAGCACGGACCGGCCATTGCCACGTAGACTGGCAAACACGAGTGCTCGCTCGCGTTTTTCAAGAATGCGAGCACCAGCTCGCGTTTGTCAATCACTCTCTTGAGGGTTGGGGATGAGCCATGCCTGAGACCGGAGCCGGGACCGGAGCCGAGCAGGCCGCCACCGCGGCGGCACAGGAGCCGACGGCACGGGGAGGCGTGCGCGGCGGCAGGGCCGACACGGCCGGCCGCACGGCACCTGCCGCCCCTCCGACCTCTCCGGCCACCCCCGCGCACCCGGCACGCCCGACACCCGCCGCGGACCCGGACACGCACCCGGACGGCGGTGCCCCGCCGCCCCGCCGCCGCCAGGCGCGCGGCGAGGCCCGGATCGCCCAGCTGCTCTCGGCCGCCGCCGACGTGTTCCGCACCCAGGGGTACACCGCCGCCAGCACCAACGCGATCGCCCGCGAAGCCGGCGTCTCGCCCGGCACGCTCTACCAGTTCTTCCCCAACAAGGAGGCGATCGCCGTGGAGCTCGGCGACCGCCTCCTGCACCGCTGGCAGGAGACGTACGGCGAAGCCATCACGCTCAGCCACACCGAACTCGCGCTGGAGAGCATGCTCGACGCGGTGCTCGACCCGCTGATCGCCTTCAACACGGAGAACCCGGCGTTCTGCGTCCTCATGCACGGCGGAGAGGTGCCCGGCCGCATCACCGAGAAGCACGACGTCGTGCACGAAGCGATGCTCACCCGCGTCGAAGCCCTCCTGGCGGGCTACCTGCCGGAGCTCCCCGCCGCACGGATACGACTCGTCGGGATCATGACCTTCCAGCTGTTCAAGGCCGGAATCGACCTGATCCTGACGCACGAGGGCGAGGAGCGGGAGGCGTACGCCCGCGAGCTGAAGACGGTGATGTTCCGCTACCTGAATCCCCTGCTCGACGAGGCGAACCGGCTCGCCCGCACCCCGGATTCCGCCTGACCGCACGACACCCCGGGCACCCCGGTGCAGGGCTCGGTGCAGGGCTCGACACACGGCGGCGCGGGAACACCACCGGGAACACCACCCTTCGGCATATGCCCCGGAACATCCCAAACAGTGCGACGACATGCCCCACCAACGACAGCCACGCGCCCACGACACGCCCTTTACGTCCCGGCTCGCACGCAGACCATAGGCTTTGGCGATCCCACCCGATCCGTAAGGGATTCAGGCTATCCACCCGGGATTCGCCCGATACACCCCGATCTCACCCGACCGCCTCCCGGTCCCCGATCCCTTTCCCGGGAAGCCGGGCGGGAGGCCCTCCACCTGGAGCCGGCGTGAACTGGTCCTCCTCCGACCCACCACCCCCACCCTCGCACTCCCCGCCGCCCCCCGGTCCCCCGACCGGCCCGCCGACGGACCCACCGACAGGCCCGCCACCCGGCCCGCCCCGGCCGCGCCCCGGCCTGTGGCGGCGCTGCCTCTGGGGCGGGATCGCCTCGTGGGCGCTCGCCGCCGGAGCCACGTACCTCACCCAGAACTCCACTCTGCTGCCGACGCTGATCCTGCTCGGCAGCTTTCTCGTACCGGCCGTGTTCGTGCTGTGGGCGTACGAGCGGCACGGCGAGGATCTCGGGCCGGCCCTGATCCTGGGCTCGTTCCTGGCCGGCGGGATCCTCGGGGTACTGGGGGCCTCGGTCCTGGAGTACTACCTGCTGCACCGGACCTCGGTCTGGTTGTTCCTCGGTGTCGGCCTGATCGAGGAGGCGGTGAAGCTGGGCGCCCTGATGCTCGTGCTCCGGCGCCACCACGCCGTCCGGGGGCGGAGGGCCGGCCTGGTGCTGGGCGCCACGGTCGGATTCGGTTTCGCGGCGTTCGAGAGCGCCGGGTACGCCTTCAACGCGGCGGTCACGCTGGACGGCATCGACCTGCGCGCCCTGCTGGAGACCGAGGTGCTGCGCGGAGTGCTCTCCCCCTTCGGGCACGGCCTGTGGACGGCGATCGCCGGCGGGGTCCTGCTGGTCCACCGGGAGCCGGGCGGCCGGTTCCGCTTTCCGCCGACCGTGCTCGGCACCTTTCTCGGGGTCGCCGTCCTGCACGCCCTGTGGGACTCCATGCGGGGCATCGCGGTCTGGCTCGTAGCCCGGGTCACCGACGACCGCACGATGGACGCGATGTCGGCGCAGGGGTACCTGGAGGACGCCACCGACCAGCAGCAGCACCTCTTCACCCTGTTCTCGGTGGGCGGCACGGTGGCGACCACCCTGGTGGGGGTGTGGTGGCTGCGGACGCTCGTCCTGCGCTCCCGCCGGGAGCGGGCGCGGGCGGCGCCGGCGACCGGAGCGAGACGCTCGCCTTGATACCCCCTAGGGGTATAGTCTCGAAGGTGAGGCAACGAGGCCTCGGTCCGGTCCGGCCGCGCACCGGCAGGCCCGAGTCGCCCATACAACACTCAATACAACGCTCAATGTGCCGATTTGTTGCGCTTTTGTCCTCCGGCTGATGCCGCGGGCCACGCTCTTCGGCATCCGATCAGAGGAGAACGACCATGACCGCCGAGACCGGGACCCCTCAGGCCGCCCGCTCCTGCTGCTCGTCCGGGGCCGACCACGGCGCGCCCGCCGAGGTACGGATCGACTCGGTCACCGCGGTGTACGAGGTGAAGGGCATGACCTGCGGCCACTGCGAGGGCGCCGTCACCGAGGAGCTCTCCGCCGTCGACGGGGTGACCGAGGTGAAGGCGGTCGCCGCCACCGGCCGGGTGACCGTCTCCTCCCGCGCCCCGCTGACCGAGGAAGCCGTACGCGCCGCCGTCGACGAGGCGGGTTACGAGTACGTCGGCAGGGCCTGACACCCCACGCCGGCGGAGCGACACCGCACGGGGCACCGCACAGACCGTGCAGACCGGCACCACACGGAACGCCGGACCGCCGCAGACGTCGGCGGGTGCGCCCCACCTCTCACCCTTCGGGCCGGATGCCGCCAGCAGATACTGGTGGAGTACGGCCCGAAGCCTTTCTCCGAGGAGTTCGGACATGGCCAGCACCACCACAGCCGAGGTCCCGGCCCCGGAAGTCTCCGAGACCGAGCTGACGATCGGCGGCATGACCTGCGCCTCGTGCGCGGCACGTGTCGAGAAGAAGCTGAATCGGATGGACGGCGTGACGGCCTCGGTCAACTACGCGACCGAGAAGGCCCACGTCTCCTTCGGCCCCGGGACGGACCTCGCGGATCTCGTCGCCACCGTCGAGCGGACCGGCTACACCGCCACCCCGCCGCCCCCGCCGCCGGAACCGGAGCTCGTCGCGATACCCGGCAAGACTTCCGGGGCCGAGCCGGGCGCACCCGAGGGCGACGACGGACCGCTCACCGCGCTCCGGCAGCGCCTGATCGTCTCGGTGCTGCTCTCCGTGCCGGTGGTCCTGCTCTCGATGGTCCCGGCCCTCCAGTTCGACGACTGGCAGTGGCTCTCGCTGACCCTCGCCGCCCCGGTGGTCGTCTGGGGCGGGCTGCCGTTCCACCGCGCCACCTGGACCAACCTCCGGCACGGCGCCGCGACCATGGACACGCTGGTCTCGGTGGGCACGCTGTCGGCCTTCGGCTGGTCACTGTGGGCGCTCTTCTTCGGCGATGCCGGGATGCCGGGCATGCGGCACGGTTTCGACCTGGTGGCCTCCCGCGCCGACGCCTCCTCGGCGCTCTATCTGGAGGTCGCGGCCGGGGTGGTGAGCTTCATCCTGCTCGGCCGCTACCTGGAGGCCCGGTCCAAGCGGAAGGCGGGTTCGGCGCTGCGGGCGCTGATGCACCTCGGGGCGCGGGACGTGGCCGTGCTCAAGAGCGACGGTACGGAGGTACGCGTCCCGGTCGCCCGGCTCGCGGTGGGCGACCGCTTCGTGGTCCGTCCCGGCGAGAAGATCGCCACGGACGGCACGGTGGCCGAGGGCGAGTCCGCGGTGGACGTCTCCATGCTCACCGGTGAGTCCCTACCGGTCGACGTGGGCCCCGGGGCCATGGTCACCGGCGCCACCGTGAACGTCTCGGGCAGGCTCGTGGTGGAAGCGACCCGGGTCGGGGCCGACACCCAGCTCGCCCGGATGGCCCGGCTGGTGGAGAACGCCCAGAACGGCAAGGCCGAGGCGCAGCGCCTCGCCGACCGCGTGTCGGCGGTCTTCGTACCGGTCGTGCTGCTGATCGCGGTGGCCACGCTGGTGACCTGGCTGCTCGTGACGGGCGACGTGACGGCCGCGTTCACGGCCGCGGTCGCCGTACTGATCATCGCGTGCCCCTGCGCGCTGGGACTGGCCACTCCGACCGCCCTCATGGTCGGTACGGGTCGCGGCGCGCAGCTCGGCATCCTCATCAAGGGCCCCGAGGTGCTGGAGACCACCCGTCGCATCGACACGATCGTGCTCGACAAGACCGGCACGGTGACCACCGGCCGGATGGCGCTCCGGGCCGTCCACACCGCCCCCGGCACCGACGAGGACGAGACGCTGCGGCTGGCCGGGGCGCTGGAACACGCCTCCGAGCACCCGGTCGCCCGCGCGGTGGCCGCCGCGGCGGCCGAGCGCCTGGGCGCACTGCCGCCCGTCAGCGGTTTCGGTAACGTCGAAGGGCTCGGCGTGCGCGGCACCGTGGACGGCCACGCGGTCCTGGTCGGCCGCCCGGCACTCCTCGCGGAGGCCGGGATCGCGCTGCCGCCGGAGCTGGAGTCGGTGTTCGCGGGGGCCACCGGCGGTACGGCCGTGGTGGTCGGCTGGGACGGGGAGGCCCGCGCGGTCCTGGAGGTCGCGGACACCGTGAAGGAGAGCAGCGCCGAGGCGGTCGCCGAGCTGCGCCGGCTCGGCCTGCGCCCGGTACTGCTGACCGGTGACAACCGGGCCGTGGCCGAGTCCGTGGCGCGGGCGGTCGGTATCGACGAGGTCTATGCCGAGGTGCTGCCGCAGGAGAAAGTGGAGATCGTGCGAAGGCTCCAGGCGGAAGGCCGGGCGGTCGCGATGGTCGGCGACGGCGTGAACGACGCCGCCGCCCTCGCCACCGCGGATCTGGGGCTGGCGATGGGTACGGGGACGGACGCGGCGATCGAGGCGAGCGATCTCACATTGGTCCGTGGAGATCTCAAGGTGACAGGGGCCGCGATCCGGCTCTCGCGGCGTACGCTGTCCACCATCAGGGGCAACCTCGTCTGGGCCTTCGGGTACAACGTGGCGGCCCTGCCTCTTGCTGCGTTCGGCCTGCTCAACCCGATGATCGCGGGAGCCGCCATGGCGTTCTCGTCCGTGTTCGTCGTGACGAACAGTCTGCGCCTGCGCTCCTTCACGTAATTTCCACAAAGAGATCTAGATCACATCGATTTGAGGGTAACCATTCAATGGGTTCGTGAGTCTTAGAGTGCGATGCCAAGGATGTCTTGGGGGACGTCCGATGAAGTGTCTTGGGGGACGCTTCATGGCAAGGCGTTGGCCGGGGCACGTGCACCGGGGAGCTTTGAGCGGCCCTCCCGTACGTACCCCGGCGGACCGCAGCAGGACAAGGGAGTGCAGACTCCCTGAAGACGCCCGGCCGGATCCCGTGGGGGGAATCCGCTCCGGGACATGGGAAGCGCCCTGCCCGTCGACCCGTGGGGGGATCGGCGGCGGGGCGCTTCCTGCTTTCCCGCGCCGGCTCGCGGACGAGTGGGCCCGACCGCGCGGTACCGCCGCTTCGGCCGTACCACCCCGCCCCCGGAACGCCGAATCGCCCCGGACACCGCGCTCTGTGCGGGCGCGGTACGCGGGGCGAAGGCAGTCGGCCGAAAAGGCCTGGCGGTACGGGTACTTCACTTGATCCGGGCACCGCACCGCAGTGGGTACTACGGACCCTACGAGCGGCGCCAACGAGGCGCGTACGGCGAGTGCCCTACGGGTACGGCGCCACGTGGCTCACGCGGTCGTCGCGCCGTACCGGTTCACCCGGCGCCCGGAGCGATCCGGTCCAGGTGCGTCGGCGTGCGTCAGCGGCCCTCGACCGGGACGAAGTCGCGGAGGACCTCACCCGTGTAGATCTGGCGCGGGCGGCCGATGCGCGATCCCGGCTCCTTGATCATCTCGTGCCACTGGGCGATCCAGCCCGGGAGGCGGCCGAGCGCGAAGAGCACGGTGAACATCTCGGTCGGGAAGCCCATGGCCCGGTAGATGAGACCGGTGTAGAAGTCCACGTTGGGGTAGAGGTTGCGCGAGACGAAGTACTCGTCGGAGAGCGCGTGCTCCTCCAGCTTGAGCGCGATGTCGAGCAGCTCGTCGGACTTGCCGAGGGCCGACAGGACGTCGTGCGCGGCAGCCTTGATGATCTTGGCGCGCGGGTCGAAGGACTTGTACACCCGGTGGCCGAAGCCCATCAGGCGGACGCCGTCCTCCTTGTTCTTCACCTTGCGGATGAAGGAGTCGACGTCGCCGCCGTTGGCCTGGATGCCTTCCAGCATCTCCAGCACGGACTGGTTGGCGCCGCCGTGCAGCGGGCCCCACAGGGCGGAGATGCCGGCGGAGATCGAGGCGAACATGTTCGCCTGCGAGGAGCCGACCAGACGCACGGTGGAGGTCGAACAGTTCTGCTCGTGGTCCGCGTGCAGGATGAGCAGCTTGTCCAGCGCCGAGACGACGACCGGGTCCAGCTCGTACTCCTGGGCGGGGACCGAGAAGGTCATCCGCAGGAAGTTCTCGACGTAGCCGAGGTCGTTGCGCGGGTAGACGAACGGGTGACCGATCGACTTCTTGTACGCGTACGCCGCGATCGTCGGGAGCTTCGCCAGCAGGCGGATCGTCGAGAGGTGGCGCTGCTCCTCGTCGAACGGGTTGTGGCTGTCCTGGTAGAAGGTGGACAGCGCACTGACGACCGAGGACAGCATGGCCATCGGGTGGGCGTCACGCGGGAAGCCGTCGAAGAACCGCTTGACGTCCTCGTGCAGCAGGGTGTGCTGGGTGATCTCGTTCTTGAAGGTCGACAGCTCGTCGACCTTCGGAAGCTCACCGTTGATCAGCGTGTACGCGACCTCAAGGAAGGTCGAGCTCTCGGCGAGCTGCTCGATCGGGTACCCGCGGTAGCGGAGGATGCCCTGCTCACCGTCGAGGTAGGTGATGCCGGATTTATAGGCGGCCGTGTTGCCGTAGCCGCTGTCCAGCGTCACGAGGCCGGTGTTGGCCCGCAGCTTCCCGATGTCGAAGCCCTTGTCGCCGACGGTGCTGTCGATCACCGGGTAGGTGTACTCGTCATCGCCGTACCGCAGTACTACAGCGTTGTTGGTGTGCTCGCTCACGTCATCCCTCACCGACGTAGTGCCTCTTCTTCGAGGTGCCCTGACTGTCTCAAGGTGCCCTGTGCCCTGATGTCTCCACCCTCCCCCATTTGGCTCAGGAGAGTGCACTCGGGGTCGTCCATTGGACCTAATGGCGGCACTGAGTGCCGCCAACTTAGTCATCCTGCCCCCTCCCCCGTGGTTCCGGAAGCCCTGCGTGATGTTTCCCACCGATTTGATCGATCATTTTTTACGGTGAGTCTCCCCCCGCCCCTCCCCTGAGCCGGAAATCCAGCGCCGTACACCGCCTTCCGGCGGAAACCGTGCGGACCGCCTGCCCGATCGCCTTGCGGGAGCCGACCAGCACGACGAGCTTCTTGGCCCGGGTCACCGCCGTGTAGAGCAGGTTGCGCTGCAGCATCATCCAGGCGCTGGTGGTGACGGGAACGACGACGGCCGGGTACTCGCTGCCCTGGGAGCGGTGGATCGTCATGGCGTAGGCGTGGGCCAGCTCGTCCAGTTCGTCGAAGTCGTACCCGATCTCCTCGTCCTCGTCGGTACGCACCGTCAGCCGCTGCTCGTCGGTGTCGAGCGAGGTCACGACACCGACGGTGCCGTTGAACACGCCGTTCTCGCCCTTCTCGTAGTTGTTGCGGATCTGCGTGACCTTGTCGCCGACGCGGAAGACCCGGCCGCCGAACCGCTTCTCCGGCAGCTCGGGGCGGCCGGGGGTGATGACCTGCTGGAGCAGGCCGTTGAGGTGCCCGGCACCGGCCGGACCCCGGTGCATCGGGGTGAGCACCTGGATGTCGCGGCGCGGATCGAGGCCGAACTTCTTCGGGACGCGGCGTGCCGCGACGTCCACGGCGAGCACCCCGGCGTCCTCGGTCTCGTCCTCCACGAAGAGGAAGAAGTCGTCCATCCCCTGGGTGAGCGGGGGTTGTCCGGAGTTGATGCGGTGGGCGTTGGTGACCACGCCGGACTGCTGGGCCTGGCGGAAGATCCGGGTCAGCCGGACGGCGGGGACGGGCCCGCCCTCGGCGAGCAGGTCCCGCAGCACCTCGCCCGCGCCGACCGAGGGGAGCTGGTCCACGTCGCCGACGAGCAGGAGGTGGGCACCGGGTGCCACCGCCTTCACGAGCTTGTTGGCGAGCAGCAGATCGAGCATGGACGCCTCGTCCACGACGACCAGATCGGCGTCGAGCGGACGGTCCTTGTCGTACGCGGCGTCCCCGCCCGGCTTCAGTTCGAGGAGGCGGTGCACGGTGGACGCCTCGGCGCCGGTCAGCTCGGAGAGGCGCTTCGCGGCCCGTCCGGTGGGGGCGGCCAGTACGACCTTCGCCTTCTTCGCGCGGGCCAGCTCGACCACGGAGCGTACGGTGAACGACTTCCCGCACCCCGGCCCGCCGGTCAGCACGGCGACCTTCCGGCTCAGCGCGAGCCGTACCGCCGCCTCCTGCTCGGGGGCGAGGGTGGCGCCCGTCCGGCGGGCCAGCCACTCGAGCGCCTTCTCCCAGTCCACGTCCTGGAAGGCGGGCATCCGGTCCTCCGGGGTCCGCAGCAGCCGGCGCACCTGCCCGGCGAGGGAGACCTCCGCCCGGTGGAAGGGCACGAGGTACACCGCCGTCACCGGCTCACCGCCGTCGGGGCCCGGCACCTTCTCCCGTACGACGCCCTCCGGGTCGGCGGCCAGTTCGGCGAGGCAGTCGATGACAAGGCCGGTGTCGACCTGGAGCAGTTTCACGCCGTCCGCGATCAGCCGTTCCTCGGGGAGGTAGCAGTGGCCCTGGTCACTGGACTGGGAGAGGGCGTACTGGAGTCCGGCGCGCACGCGTTCCGGGCTGTCGTGCGGGATGCCGACCGCCTGGGCGATCCGGTCGGCGGTCAGGAAGCCGATGCCCCAGACGTCGGCGGCCAGCCGGTAGGGCTGGTTCTTCACGACGGAGATCGAGGCGTCCTCGTACTTCTTGTAGATCCGCACGGCGATCGAGGTCGAGACCCCGACCGACTGGAGGAAGATCATGACCTCCTTGATCGCCTTCTGTTCCTCCCAGGCGTCGGCGATCTTCTTCGTACGCTTCGGGCCGAGCCCGGGGACCTCCACGAGCCGTTTGGGCGCGTTCTCGATGATGTCGAGGGTGTCGGTACCGAAATGCGTGGTGATCCGGTCGGCCATGACCGGGCCGATGCCCTTGATCAGTCCGGAGCCGAGGTAGCGGCGGATGCCCTGGATGGTCGCGGGGAGAACGGTCGTGTAGTTCTCCACCGTGAACTGCTTGCCGTACTGCTGGTGCGAGCCCCAGCGGCCCTCCATCCGCAGCGACTCCCCCGGCTGCGCGCCGAGCAGCGAGCCCACCACGGTCAGCAGATCGCCGCCGCGCCCGGTGTCCACACGGGCGACGGTGTAGCCGTTCTCCTCGTTGGCGTAGGTGATCCGCTCCAGGACCCCTTCGAGGACTGCCAGGTTGGGGGAGGTGGGCGGGGTGGGCGCGTTGGGCATGGTTCGACGGTATCGGGTGGCGCCGACACCCCCACGGGGAGGAGTCGGCGCCACCCGGAGCGGGTCAGACGGTGGACTCGTCGTCGTGGACGGTGACCCGGGCGTAGCCCTGTCCGGTCACCGCGCCCACGGGCACCGAGACGTAGATCTTGTAGACCGTGTCGGCGGTGGGCTGGACGGTGGTGTCGTCGATGACGGGCAACTGGACCGTCTGTGAGGTGGTGCGCGCCGGGAAGGTGATCTTCCGGGCGGAGGTGGTGAGTTGGGTGCCGGTGCCGGCCACGGTCTGGAGGTTGACCGTCACCGGGGTGCGGGAGGAGCGGGAGAGGGTGACCGTGACGGGGACGGTACCGGCGTTCTCGGTGGCCGGGGCTCCGGCCACCGAGACCTGCGGCAGTTCGCTCGGGCCGCCGCCGCCGGCGCGGACGGTCTGGAAGGCCACGTCGGAGAGGTACACGCCACCGGCCGTGGCGGGGGCGGCCAGGGTGATGCGGCGGACGTCGGAGAGGTCGATGCCGCGCACCTTCGCCAGTGGCCAGTTCACCGTCTGGAGCCAGGTCTTGGGCAGCAGGGTGCTGGTGCCGGAGGACGGGTTGGCCTTCAGCGCGTCGCTGAGCGAGGAGAGGGCGACGGAGGCGGTACGGCCGCGTCCGTCGGTGAGCTTGACGGTCAGGTCGGTGTCCGGGCCGTTCTCGTCGACGGCTGCGCGGAACGCGAGGCCCGCGTAGCGCCGGACGTCACGGGAGCCCTTGGGTATCTCGATCACGGCCTTCGCGGGGGTGTCCGTGTCGTCCGGGGTCTCCGGCCAGGTGAGGTGGAGCAGCGGGGTGGCTTCGACGTTGCCCGCGTAGTTGGCGGGGGTCCAGGACGGGAAGCGGGAGGTTCCGGTGGAGCCGGTGCAGGCGCCGAGGGCGCTGATGGTGGGGCGACCGGTGAAGCCCGCGCAGTAGGTGCCCGTACCGCCGCCGGTGATGGTGACGTTGGATGCCGGGGCGGTCAGCGGGGCGATGTCGGAGCGGCTCCGGCCGGGGGCCTGGGCCTCGCTGCGGACGGTGGCCGCTCCGATGGTGGTCGACGCGCCCTGGCTGCCGTCGAAGAGGGGCAGGAAGCGGTCCTGGCCGCCCAGGGTGAGCTGGAAGAACCCGGACATGATGGCCGTACCGGCTTCGGACTGCTCGGCGGCGGTCAGCCGGGTCGTGGTGGGCGAGGCGCTGCCGCACACGGCGTCGGTGGAGGCGGACCAGTCGTCGCTCGCGGGGGCTGCGGCTACGCCGGGGGTCCACTCGGTGTTGAAGAAGTTGTGGTCCGCGCCCATCACCATGAGGGAGGAGCGGAGCACGTCGTCGTCGGCGCCGGTGTAGCGGCTGTCGTCGTAGAAGTGCTGGCCCTGCTGGTTGGAGACGTCTCCGTCGCAGTACGGCAGGACGACGGCCATCGGTACGTCGGGCAGGGTTTCGCGGCCGAAGTCGATGGGGGCGAGCGGGAGTACGGCGTCGATGCCGTACGGGTGGGCGCGGCCGGCGTTGAGCAGCGCGGCCTTGACGACGCCTTCACCGCCGCGCGAGTGGCCCATCAGCCCGACGCTGGACAGGTCCAGACGTCCCTTCAGCAGTCGGCTCATGCCGGGCGCGGTGCCCTTGTCGGCGCGGGCGAGCAGGTCGAGGTGGTCGAGGACGAGCTGTCCCCGGGCGAGGGTGCCGGCGTCGTCGGTGTAGCTCGCGTCCTGGGCGTTGATGCCGTCGGCGCTGATGGAGACGACCGCGTAGCCCTGGGAGGCGAGGACCTCGGCGGTGGCGTTGTAGCCGAGGTAGCTGGGGATGGGCTGGTAGCCCTCGGGGCAGGGCCAGGCGGCGTTGTTGGTCTTGGCGGTGCCGGCGTTCCAGCAGGCGGAGTGGCGGCCGTGCAGGAAGAGCACGACGGGGCGTTCGCCCTTGGCGTCGGTCGGCACCCAGACGGCGGCGCGGAGTTCGGCGCCGCGGTCGCTCAGGCCGCCGAGGGTGACGGCGGTGTCGCCGAAGTCGTAGTCGGCGCGGGCCACGTGGTAGCGGCCCTTGGCGGTGGCGGCCTCGGTGAGCGTGGCGGCGGTGGCGGTGGGCTTGCCCCGGCGGCCGGTGCCCCGGGGGGCGTGCTGGGACGTGGTGACCGTGTCGGTGGCGCCGTTCCAGGCGACCCGGACGTCGTCCGGGCGGGCGGCGCGCAGGTCGGTGGTGACCAGGGAGAGGGTGTGTCCGTCGGTGGTCTGCCGGGCGTATCCGAGGGAGGCGCCGTCGACGGCTATCTCGGGGAGCGCGTCGCGTACCGGCAGGGGCTCGTCGAGCTTCAGCGTGATGTGGTAGCCGTCGGCCGAGCGCGTGACCGACCAACTGCGGTCGTCGGCCGACCCGGTGGCGGTGGTGGCCGCCGGTTCCGGGTCCGCATTCGAGGAGGCCGGGTCGGCGAAGGCGGTACCGGTCATGGGGAGGGTCAGAGCGAGGGCGAGGGCGGCGACGGTGGCCTGCACCGGGCCCACCGTCCGGCGCGGCCCTGGGCGCCGGGAACGGGGTATGGACATGCGGCGGTTCCTCTCGTGCATGGTCGGCGCCCGCCCCGGGGGGGTGGGCGCCTGCTCCGGCTCACCGCCGGCACACACGAAGATCACCACCGCTTCTGATCAGCGGAATGTCATTTTTGTTTCTTACCGATCAACCGAGGCCAGCACGGAGACTATTTACGTGCGATTTACACGGACTGCCGCACGCCACACCGAGCCACCCCCGCCACACCGAGTCACCCCCGCCGCCCCGAGTCGCCTCCGCCGCCCCGAAAACCGGTGGAACCGTGTCCCCGTGCGCCGTTACCGTGCTCGCGCCCCGCTCCACCCGAGTTCACCCCGTCAAGGACACGCCGATGTACACCGAGTGAGACACCCCGAGCGCTGACCCCCCGCGCGCCGCCCCGTCGGGCCGCGTGCACCTTCTCGCTGCGGTTCTCTCACTGAAATCGGTGTATCTCCATGTCCGGAAACCGGGCCGTCGTGCCCACCGTCTGCCTGCCCACCGTCCGCCCGCTCGCCGCTTACCTCGCCGTCCGTCCGCTCGCCGACCGCCCGCCGATCGCCTTCGGCCGGGGGCACGGCTACCGCGCCTCGCCTGGCATCGGGTACGGGTCCACCGCCGGGCTCGCCGTCCCGGCGTGGGCGACCGTGCCGCGCTTCGAACTCGGCGTCCCGCTGTTCGGCAACCGCCTCGACCGAGCGGCGGAGCCCCTCGGGAGCCGACGTGCGCGGCGTCGCACCGCAGGCTCCGACGCGACCGGGCGTCCGGCCTGGCAGTCGCCGTACGGGCCGCCGCGGAACCGGGCGCACCGCGGTCGGTGGGCGCCCGTGCCGGGGGTGGCCGACGCCCCGTCCGCCGTACGGCTCGCGCTCCTGTGCGGGCGCTGCGAGTGATCCGGGTGGAGGTCCGGTTCAGGCGGACGGTACGGCCGGACGCTCCAGGACGATCATGACGGCATCGTCGTCCAGTCGCCCTCCGACCCACTCCATCAGGTCTTCCCGGAAGCGGCCGAGAAAGGCGTCGGCCTCCTTCTCGGCCCAGCCGGTGATGCGCTCGGCGAGCGGGTAGAACGCGCCGGTGCCGTCACGGGCCTCGGTGACCCCGTCCGTGTACAGCAGCAGGAGGCTTCCCGGCTCGAACGGGAAGCTGTCGACGTGGTACCCCGGATGCGCCAGCTCGCCCAGGCCGAGCGGGGGCGCTGGGTGGAGGACGTCCATCGTCGTCGGTCGGCCGTCGCACAGGACGACCGGCGGCGGATGTCCGCAGGCGACCATCTCGACCCGGCCGCCCTGGTCGGGGATGTCCAGGACGGTCGCGGTGATGAACGTTTCTCCGTAGCGGTTCGCCTCTCCCGGCTCCGTCAGGTCCCAGCACACGCTCCGGTCGAGGTAGCTCACCAGTTCGCCCAGGCTCGACTGGCGGTGGGCGGCGACACGGAACGCGCCGAGCAGCAGGGAGGCGTCGTTCACCGCGGTCATCCCCTTGCCGCGCACGTCTCCGACGATCAGCCGGGTCCCGGAGGCGGTGCGCGCCACCGCGTACAGGTCCCCGCCGATCTGGGCCTCGGCCTCCGCGGCGAGGTAGAGCGAGGCGACGCGCAGGGGCCCCAGTGTCCTCGGAAGTGGGGGCAGGACCACGCGTTGAGCGGCTTCGGACACGTACCGCACCTGCGCCAGCTCCTTCGCCCTGCGCTCCCTCAGTACGCAGAAGATCACGAGCATCACGCCGACCAGCACCAGGGAGATGATCTGGGCCTCGTGGTTGGCGGAGAGAAGTTCGTCGGGATCACGCGCCAACCCGATGACCGACTGCGAGATCACCGCCAGCGCGGCGATCAGACCCACCGTCCGGGGTCCGGCGAACGAGGCCGTGACCGCCGGGGCCGCGACGAGCAGTGGCCCGAGGTGGATGTCGGACGGCGAGAGAAGGTCGGCCACCGACACCGCGACGATCCACAGGATCGGGATGATGATCAGAAGCCGGTCCCGGCCGGCTCGCACCCTCCGGCGAGGCCCTACGCGGCGCTGTGACATGACTCCTCTCTACACCGCCCCCTACCGGCCCGCGCGCAGACACGGGCGGCGAGGCCGCGTACCTGTGGGAGGGAGCGGGTGGCTCACCGAGGCGCCGTCGCGCCCCCGCGGCGGAGTGGGGTTCCGACCGGCGTCGGCGTGCCGGTGCACTCCCGGCACTCTCGGCAAGCCGAGAACCGAACGTACGTCCGGTGCGTCGCTAAGGTGTGGAACGCATCCACCCTGTCGCCGACTCCCACGTGGCCCGGTGCCACTCCTTGCAGCGAAGGACCCGCCATGCCCGGTCACCGTCAGCCCTTCCGCCGTATCGCAGCCTTGGCCGCCGCGCCCGTCGCCGTACTGCTCCTGACAGCCTGCGGCGGCGACCCGGTGCACGGGACGATCACGGAGAAGGAGTACAAGCGCGGCAGCACCACGTACACCGACGAGGCGGTCACGCGCAGCGAATGCTCCACGACCAGGAAGAACGGCAAGACCAAGAAGTCGTGCCACCAAGTGAAGACGGGTGCCACCAAGCGCGTCGAGCACCGTAAGGGGGAGTGCTACCAGATCGAACTGGACAACGACGCGCACGAGTTGTGCATCTCGAAGAGCAAGTGGGACAAGGTGCGCGTCGGCGACAAGTGGTGAGCGTCTGCGACGGGTCGTGAGCGAAGGACCTGATCGCACCTGATTCCGACCGGCGCCGGCGCAGGTGCCCGGGCCCCCGGCACGCGTGTGGTCCCCGGGGACGGTGGCGTCGGCCTCCGAGTGAGGATGATCAGAAGAGCCTCACACGCGCCACGTTGACCAGCGGCTGCGTGAAGACCTGGGCATCCAGCAGCCCCTGCTCGATCTGGTGCTCCGCCTCGAAGAAGCGGTTGTCGCGGACGAGGACCCCGCCCAGAAAAGGCATGTTGATGCTGCCGGAGCCGTCCACGGGGAACGAGCCGGAGCTCGCGTCGATGGTGCCGTCCGGGTTGAGCATCCGCACGAAGAGCAGGTCCCCCGGCTGGACGGTGTTCTCCAGGTCCACCCGGTCGCCCCGCATCCCGAGATTGACGGTGACGGTGGTGAGGATGCCGTCATTGACGAACCGGTCCTCGATCTCCGCCCGTAGGTCCGGCGTCAGTGGCTTGCCTTCGGCGAGGATCGTGTTCAGCGAGGGGATCCGCAGCAGGCGGGAGGCATCGACCGCGTAGTCGTGCGAGAAATCCGTCACCACCCCAGCCGCGTCCCGTACCTCGACCTGGACGATCTCCCCCGGCTCCAGTGCTGTGGCCGACATGGTCGTTCCTTTCCCGGCGCGCCCGGTCGCCGTTCCGGGCGGGGCCTCAGGTCACCACGAGCGTCATGGTCGTCAGCGGCTCCACCGGCGTCCCGGCGGCCGGGGACTGCGAGGTGATCCGCGACCCCGGACGGCTGGAGTCGCCCCGGACGTCGGGGGTGACACCGCTGCGGAGCACGGTGAAGAAGAAGTCGCCCAGTTCCCTGCGGTCGAGCCCGAGCGCGTCCAGCCGGGAACCCAGGAAGTTCAGGCAGTGGTCGACGCCCTCAAGGTTGATGCAGGCCAGCAGGTCGACGACCGGTTCCGCCATCTGACCGACGAGTTGGGGCATCGCGTTGGGCGCCGCCGGCGACGGAGTGACCGGGGCGAGGATCTCCTTCTGTTTCGGCATGTTCGGCGGCAGGCCGGTGAGACGGAAGTCCGCCTTCCCCTGGATGTCCCGCATGAACACCTCCGGGTCGCGCGCCTCCTTCAGGTTCTCGATGGCGAACGACGCGGCCTCCTCGATCGCGTCGAGGTCACCGGCGAGTGCCGCCCGCAGGGCCTGGAGGTCCGGCCCGTCCGGTGCGAACTCGAACTCGGCGGTGTGCCGGACGTCGAGGATGTAGTCGACCAGGTTGAGCAAGTCGATGCTCTGCGACCGCAGCTTCGCGCAGCGGATCAGCACCCGGCGCTGTTTCTCGATGTCGGCGATGTTCGGCGGGGTCGGCCCCAGCGCGATCGCGTACGGTGCCAGCGTCGCCGTGTACGAACGCGGCTGGGCGCGCACGCTGGCGGTCCACTCGTCCATCGCCGCGTAGAGCTGGTTCACCAGCTCCACCGGGTCTCCGCTGCGCGGCTGGGTGGTGAAGGTGCCACCGTCATGGAGTACGAACGCCTCCGCCCGCGCCTCCGCGTTCCGCATCGCCTCCGCGATGTTGATCCGTACCTCGGCCGAGACCGTCACTCCGTAGCTGCCCTCCAGCGCGGCGTTGAGCGACATCTTCGACTGCACACTCTTGGTGTCGATCCGTACGACCCCGAAGAACCGGCCTCCCGTGCCGATACCGCGCACGAAGTACTCGCCGAACTGTCCCTCCAGCGTCTTCCCTTGCTCCACCAGCTTCGCCGCCGCCTCCGACAGCGCCGGCGAGTCCATCTGCTCGAAGGCGAAGGTCCGCGAGTTCGACACCATCACGCTGAGAGAACTCGACTGGACCCGGCACCGCTTGGAGAAGTCGAGTGAGGCCGAGCCGCTGAAGAGCCCGATCCCGGCCGAGATGTCCGCTCCCACCCCGAGTTCGGACTCCAGGTCCTGTGTCGTCTCGATGCGCCGGAAGGTGAAGGAACCGGTCTCCCCGCCGCCGACCTGCGGCGGAGTCACCGGCCCTGTAGCGCCGAGGGCCATGGGGCTGCCGCTCGCCATCGAGACCCCGATGCCGATGTCGTATCCGTCGCGCATCGGAACCGTCTCCTGCTTCATCACCATGGCGCATCCTCCGTCCCCGCTGTGGGCCGGGCGGGCCTGGGGCGAGCTGTCGCGCCGGGGGTCGCGAGTCCGGCCGGCCGGGCAGGTGGTATTCGGCTTGGCCGGCTCGGGACGGTGGCCCGCCCGGCACGGGCCGGGCGTCGTACGCTCCCGACCCGGGTGGCGGCCGACGCCGACCGGCCCTTCCGGTTCTCGGACACCTCCGGCGGCTTTGTCGCCGGCCAGGCGAGAACTCCGTCTCTCATTGTCCACCCGGGCACCGAAAACCGCAGCTCAGAGGGGCAGTTGCCCAAGGCGCCCGCTCATTGGCCCTGCTGACCCCAGGGCTGCGGCCGGGGATCGGCGCCGACGGCGCCGACCACGGTCTCCGCCCCGCCCGCGACGGCCTGCCCCTCGCCGTCGTCGCAGTCGTCGTCCTCCTCCTCGAAGTCCTCGACCTCACCATCAGCGGCCAGCCGCGCTCCCCGGCTCTCCGCGATGCGTCTGACGTCCCGGAGCGACTCGCTCAACCGGTTGGCGAGGAACCGGTATTCCGCCCCGGTGACCCGCTGGTCGGCCAGCAGCGCGGTCGCGTGGTCGAGCAGTTCGTCCGCCATGTCGAGCTGGACGCTCTCGATGTCGTCGGCCATCCGCGAGACGAGACCGGTGCCGTCCCCCAGGACGTAAGCCGGCTTGCCACCGTCTCCTGTCCACGGCAGCAGCCGGAACGTCCCGCCCGCGCGATGGACGACGTCGAGGTCGGGCCTGTGGTTCACGCGGCTGCTCCCTCGGAGTGCGTGAGGCGGGTGACCAGCGCGATCCGCTCGGCCCACTCTTCGTCCGTCACGACGTACGGGCGGACGAGCACGGTGTCCTCGCCACGCAGCGGGCGTCCGCCGGTGCAGCGGGTGGTGAGGCCGGACGGGTGCGGGCGGGGGGCCGGGGCGGGCGCGGGGCGGGAGGCCCGGGCGGGTCGTACCAGCCGCTTCAGTGAGCCGGTGACCCTGCGGACGAGGTCCTTCATCTCTGCGCGTTCTCCTTCTGACGACGACACCCACGAACGGGTGCGTTCCGTGGTGAATCCATCACAGAGTGGGGCGGCTGCTGGCTACGCTGCCAGGGGTTCGGGCTTGACAGCCCAGCTGTCAGGAACAGGGGAGTTGGTGCCGCCATGACACTGAGCCGAAAGCCTCGGACGCTGCGGGAGAGGTACGGAGAGGAGCTACGGCTCCGACGGTTGGCCGCCGACCTCACGCAGGAGGAACTGGGCGTACAAGTGGTCTGTTCTCCAACGCTGATCAGCCACTGGGAGGCGGGGCGGCGCCTGCCGAAACCGGATGACGCACGGAGGATCGATCTGGCGTTGAAGACGGACGGGTTCTTTCTGCGTTGGCTCCAGGATCTGGACTCGAAGTACGAGGATCACTTCGCCGTAATGGCCGAGTTGGAGAAGCTCGCCACACACATCCAGCAGTTCGGGCTCTCTCTGGTACCGGGCTTGCTTCAGACCGACAGTTACGCGCGCGCACTCTTCCAGGCGTACCGACCGAATCATCGGCAGGAAGACCTTGACAGAGAGGTTGTCATCCGAACAGAACGTGCTCAGATCATCAACGGTCCATTGAACCCGGTGATGTGGACCTTGCTCGACGAGGCGGTGCTCAGGCGCAGAGTCGGGGGCAGGCAGGTGATGGCCGAGCAACTTCGCAAGGTCGCCGACATGGCGGAGAGCGGCCGACTGCGCCTGCATGTGCTGCCGTTCGAAGTAGGGGCCCACCCTCTTCAGCAGAGCTTGCTATCCATGTTGAGCTTCGAGGAAGCCGAGCCGGTTGCCTACACCGAAGGGTTTCTGACTGGCAACCTGATGGATGAGCCGTCCTTGGTCAAGGCCAGCCAGACGGCATACCATCTCGCTTTGAGCGATGCAATGTCGCAGCAGGAATCACTGGCGCTCGTGCGGGCAGCAGCGGAGGAACACGAACATGGTCAGCAATAGGCTCGGAATCTCCGATGCGCATACGCTCACCGGTTGGTTCAAGTCCAGTTACAGCGGTGGTGACCAGGCCGACTGCCTCGAAGTAGCAACCGGCCACCCCGCCATCCCCGTCCGCGACAGCAAGGCCCCCAACGGCCCCGCGCTCGTCTTCTCCCCCGCCGGATGGTCCTCGTTCGTCGCCGCCGTCAAGAGCGGCCACCTCGACGCCTGACCGGCCTCTTCTCCCAACAGGTAGCTGACGAACAGCGGGTGAGAGGCTTCGGCTACGTCCAAGGCTCGCCGCATCAGCCCGGCAGTCGGTCCGGCCGCCCCATCCGTTGCCCCGCCGCATCGCGGACGCGCCGAGTACGCCCCGTGGCGGCGAGCACTCCGAGGGCGGCGGGCGAATTGATCTGCGGGGATGCCACGGCTGTGCGCTGGAACCAGTCGGACGCGTCGGACAGTTCCTCGGCGCTCCACGCCTCTTCCAGCACGACGGCCCTGAGCAGCGTCCACTCGCGAAGTCGACGGGTGAGGAAGTCGTGGTGCACCACCACGGTGGCCATGAGGTCGGCCCAGGCGGTGAACCGGGCGTCCGTCAGCAACTCGTTCGCGCGGCGGTCCACATGGCGGACCACCGCGCTCTGCCCCATCTGAACGTCCTGGTCCCCCAGCACGGCTGAGACCAAGGCCGCCTCCCCTTCATGTGGGACGGAGGCCAGAGCTCGAAGGTGGTCGGTGAAACGCCGGTGCTCAGCGGGCTCGTGATCGGCAGCCTCGTCGGCCGATGCGCCTGTCTCCACCAGTGACTCTCCTCCGGACTTGTCCATAGAACCTCTGGACCTGCGCGTGAAGGATGGCAGGTCGCGCCCCCTCACGCCCGCGCCAGAAAGCTCGCCCGTAACTCCGGGTCCCGCAGCAGCGCCAAGGTCTCCTCCTCGCCGTCGAAGAGCAGTTCGGCAGCGGGGTGCCCGGACTGGTGGAACATCGCGGCGAGTACGTCGGCGAGCGGGCGGTCCCAGGCGACGCGGGCGACCTCGTCGGCCTTGGTGTGCTGGCCCCGGTCGGTGGCTATGCGCCAGAGTTCGACGGACTGCTTGGCCGTGGCGTAGGCGGTACGGCGCCCGGCGACGAGGACGCCGCGCCGGTTGAGGCCGAACACGTCTATGCAGGCGTCGCCCTGGGCGCTGAGCCCCCGGTACGTACAGAGCGGCAGCACCAGGCGCAGGTGGTTCAAGGGGTCGTCCAGGGTGGGGTCGAGGAGGAGTGCGCGGCCGGTGCTCGCGTCGCGCGGGAAGAGGTCGCGCTTCTGGTTGCTGTTGCAGTAGGAGCAGGCCAGCAGGTAGTTGGTCCAGTCGAAGGTGCGCAGCGGCGCCTGGCTCTTCGGCTCGAAGTGGTCGATGTCGGTGCCCTGGCTGTCGCCGCAGTACATGCAGCGCTGGTGGCCGGGGGCCATGTCGGTGAGGGCGGCGAGGACGCCGGGGCGCACCCGTCGGCGTACGGCGAAGCGGCCCCAGAGGCCGATGGCGGTCGCCTTGCGGTCGGAGGCCGCCGCGTCGGCGATCTGCCGGGTGTACGTCGCTAAGTGTTCCTGGGTGTCCAGGGGCAGTTCGGGACGGGTCATCCGGATCACTTCGTCTCGCCCGCCTCTCCGGCCGCGTCCCTGGCCTCGTTTTCGACCCCGTCCCCGTACCCGTCGGTGATGTCCTGGACCTGGTCGGCGATCCGGTACAGCCGGGCGGAGACCTCGTGGGCGCGGGCGGTCGGGGAGCTGGACAGCAGGCTTTTGAGCTCCTTGTACCGGGCGACGGTCTCGGGCGAGGTGTCGCCCTCGTACACCTTGGACTCCAGGGCGACGAACTCGGCGCGGGCGTACTCGGCGCGTTCCGAGTACGGGGTGTCGAGACCGAAGAGGTCGGAAAGGACGGCGTCGTCGCCGCTGCCGTAGACGACCCGTTCGTACAGGTCCTCGGGAACGACCTCCGGGGAGGCCCCCTCGTCGACGCCGGGCAGGCGGATCAGGCCGCCGGGGTCGGCGGCCTGGCAGATGTAAGGGCTGTGGGTGGTGACGATGAACTGGATGTTGGGGAAGTGCGTGGTCAGCCAGGGGCCGATGCGGCGCTGCCAGGAGACGTGGAGGTGGGCGTCGATCTCGTCGATGATCACGACCCCGGGGACCTGGAGCGGGCTCGGGCCCTCGTCCTCGCCGCCGCGGCCCAGCGCGTGGTCCCCGAAGGCATCGTGGATCTGCTTGAGCAGGTCCACCACGAGGGCGGCGACGGTACGGAACCCGTCGCTCATCTCCCGCAGCGGGAAGCGGTGTCCGCCCCGGGTGACCCAGAGCCCTTCGGAGTCGACGTCCTTGATGCGGTAGCCGTCCGGGAGGAGTCCGTCGCCGAGGACCGAGAGGGCGGCCTCCTTGAGGGCCAGCGCGCCTTCCCGGCCTTCCAGCGCGCGCAGATGCTGTTCGATCAGCCAGGCGACGCCCTCGGCGAGCGAGGCGTCCTCGTGGAAGAGACTCGCCTGTCGGGCGACGGGCCCCGAGGCCAGCATCAGCCGCTGTACGTCGCCCGAGCCGCCGGCCATCCGCCGGAACGGGCCGTACGCGGCGCAGAACCAACCCACCGGGTTGTCGGCCCACGGGCCGCGCTGGGCGGCACTGGCGCTCTGGGTACGGGAGTTGCTCCGGATCTCGCCGAGTGCGGGCTGCGCGCTCTTGCGCCCGGCCGCCGATTCGCCGGGGGGCGTCCAGCGCAGGCCCGTACCGAACTTGTTCTGGGTGCGGCCCGAGGCGGTGAACTTGTCGAAGTCCTTGTCGCGGACGATCTCCGCCGAGGCGCTGCCCGACTCCGCGCCGCGCGTGACCCAGTTCTCGAAGCCCTGGACCAGTCCACGGGCTGCCACCGGTCCGCTCAGCGCGAGGGCGAGGGCGCGCAACAGGGTGGTCTTCCCGGCGCCGTTGCGGCCGGCGAGGACCGTCCAGCCGGCGTGCGAGCCGTCCGGACGGGTCAGGGTCAGATCGACTTTTCGCGGTCCGTTGAACGACTTGATGTTCTCGATGGTGACGCGGGAGACGTACATCTGCTGACGGTTCCTTCCGGGGCGCGGGAGTCCGTGTCGGGCAAGGAGAGGCCGGCGCGGGCGGAGTCGGAGGGGTGGACCGGGGTCGGCCCCGTCGTGGACGCGGTGCGGGCACGCGCACGGACGCGGTGGCGGATGTCCGAGTTTACGAGGGATGGGGGGCGGGGGCGTAGCCATCTGCGGCCGGAAACTGAGACGCGGTCAGCGGAACCGGAGGGTGGGACGCGTGAGGCGGCTGGAGGGCCGGGCGAGCAGGCGCCCGTCTGCGCCCCGGAAAAGCGAAACGGGCCCGGCCTCGCGGCCGGACCCCTCTCGCTTTCCCCCCGTCGGGCCTTCCCGTTCCCCCCGGACCCCTCCCCCGGAAGTCCCGACGCAGAGTGTGACCGGGCAGGGATGCCAAGGGTTGTACGCCTTGACCATCTCTTTACCTTGATCGCCGAGAGCGCTCTCCGCAGGCGGATTCACACGCTCCGGGGACGCCCGGAGAGCGCCTCAGCAGGCGTGCTCCAGGAAGCGGGCCGCCACCTCGGCGAGGACTTCGCCGCCGTCGCGGGCCCAGAGCCCCTCGTTGAAGATCTCCACCTCGATCGGCCCGTCGAAGCCGGTCGCCTCGACCAGCGTGCGCAGGGCGCGGAAGTCCACGCTGCCGTCGCCGAGCTGGCCCCGGCCCAGCAGGACGCCCTCGGGGAGCGGGGTGATCCAGTCGGCGAGCTGGAAGGAGTGGATACGGCCTCCTGCCCCGGCACGGGCGATCTGCGCGGGGGCCTGGTCGTCCCACCAGACGTGGTACGCGTCGACCACCACGCCGACCTGCTCGGCCGGGAAGCGTTCGGCGATGTCCAGCGCCTGGGAGAGGGTCGAGACGACGCACCGGTCGGACGCGAACATCGGGTGCAGCGGCTCGATGGCGAGGCGGATGCCGCGCTCGGCCGCGTAGGGGGCCAGCTCCGCGAGGGCGTCGGCGATGCGTTCGCGGGCGCCGACGAGGTCCTTGCTGCCCTCGGGCAGGCCGCCCGAGACGAGGACCAGGGTGTCCGTGTGGACGCCGGCCGCCTCGTCGATCGCCGCACGGTTGTCGTCCAGGGCGCGGGTCCGCGCCTCCGGGTCGATCGCCGTGAGGAAGCCACCCCGGCAGAGACTGGTGACGGTGAGTCCCGCGTCGGCGAAGAGGCGCCCGGCGCGCTCGACGCCGTACTTCTGCACCGGTTCGCGCCAGAGGCCCACTTGGCCGACACCCGTCTTCGTACAGCCCTCGACGAGCTCCTCCAGGGACCACTGCCTGACGGTCTCCTGGTTGATGGAGAACCGGGACAGGTCCTGTCCGGTGCCGGTGGTCATCGGGTTCCTCCCTGGACGGTCAGCAGCGCCCGCATCCGGCTCTCGGCCAGCTCGGGATCGGGGAACAGGCCGAGCCGGTCGGCGAGTTCGTACGCCTTCGCGAGGTGCGGCAGCGAACGGGCCGACTGCAGACCGCCGACCATCGTGAAGTGCTCCTGGTGCCCGGCCAGCCAGGCGAGGAAGACCACGCCCGTCTTGTAGAAGCGGGTGGGCGCCTGGAAGAGGTGGCGGGAGAGCTCGACCGTGGGGTCCAGCAGATCCCGGAAGCCCTGGGTGTCGCCGGTGTCCAGGACCCGTACGGCGTGCGCGGCGAGCGGGCCGAGCGGGTCGAAGATGCCGAGCAGGGCGTGGCTGAAGCCGCGTTCGTCGCCCGCGATCAGCTCCGGGTAGTTGAAGTCGTCGCCGGTGTAGCAGCGGACACCGCTGGGCAGCCTGCGGCGCACGTCGATCTCGCGGGCCGCGTCGAGCAGCGAGATCTTGATGCCGTCGACCTTGTCCGGGTGCTCGGCGATGATCTTGAGGAAGGTGTCGGTGGCCGCGTCCAGGTCGGACGAGCCCCAGTACCCCTCCAGGGCCGGGTCGAACATCGGGCCGAGCCAGTGCAGGACGACCGGCTCGGTGGCCTGGCGCAGCAGGTGGGCGTACGTCTCCGCGTAGTCCTCGGGGCCCTCGGCCACGGCGGCGAGCGCACGGGAGGCCATCAGGATGGCCTGGGCGCCGCTCTCCTCGACGAGGGCGAGCTGCTCCTCGTAGGCGGCGCGCACCTCGGCGAGGGTCGCCGGGCCGGTGAGCTGGTCGGTGCCGACCCCGCAGGCGATCCGGCCGCCGACCGCCTTGGCCTCGGCGGCGGAGCGGCGGATCAGTTCGGCCCCGCCGGCCCAGTCCAGGCCCATGCCGCGCTGGGCGGTGTCCATCGCCTCGGCGACCCCGAGGCCGTGCGACCAGAGGTGGCGGCGGAAGGCGAGGGTGGCGTCCCAGTCGATCGCGGCGGGCCCGTCCGGACTGACATCGACGTACGGATCGGCGACGACGTGGGCGGCGGAGAAGACCGTGCGCGAGGCGAGCGCGGCGCCGCCGGGGGCCAGGTCCAGGGAGGTGGTGCGAGGCTCGTACGCCCCGTGCGGCAGGTGGATCGTCACAGGGTCAGCTCCGGCAGGTCGAAGCGACGGCCCTCGGCGGCCGACTTCAGGCCCAGTTCGGCAAGCTGCACGCCCCGGGCACCGGCCATGAGGTCCCAGGAGTACGCCTCGTCGAGGACGACGTGGCGCAGGAACAGCTCCCACTGCGCCTTGAAGCCGTTGTCGAAGGTGGCGTTGTCGGGGACCTCCTGCCACTGGTCCCGGAAGGACTCGGTGACGGGGAGGTCGGGGTTCCACACCGGCTTCGGGGTGGCCGAACGGTGCTGGACGCGGCAGTTGCGCAGTCCGGCGACGGCGGAGCCGTGGGTGCCGTCGACCTGGAACTCGACCAGCTCGTCACGGTTGACGCGCACGGTCCAGGAGGAGTTGATCTGGGCGACTGCGCCGCCCTCCAGCTGGAAGATGCCGTACGCGGCGTCGTCGGCGGTCGCGGCGTAGGGCTTGCCCTGCTCGTCCCAGCGCTGCGGGACGTGCGTCTGGACGTGCGCCTGCACGGTGGTGACCTTGCCGAACAGCTCGTGGAGGACGTACTCCCAGTGCGGGAACATGTCCACGACGATGCCGCCGCCGTCCTCGGAGCGGTAGTTCCACGAGGGGCGCTGCGCCTCCTGCCAGTCGCCCTCGAAGACCCAGTAGCCGAACTCGCCGCGCACGGAGAGGATCTCGCCGAAGAAGCCGCCGTCGATGAGGCGCTTCAACTTGAGCAGGCCCGGCAGGAAGATCTTGTCCTGGACCACGCCGTGCTTGATGCCGGCGTCACGGGCCAGGCTTGCGAGTTCGAGGGCGCCTTCCACGTCGGTGGCGGTGGGCTTCTCGGTGTAGATGTGCTTTCCGGCGGCGATGGCCTTCTTGATCGCCTCGACGCGTGCCTGGGTGACCTGGGCGTCGAAGTAGATGTCGATGGTGTCGTCCGCGAGGACGGCGTCCAGGTCGGTCGACCACTCGGTGAGGCCGTGCCGGGCGGCCAGCTCCTCCAGCGCGTGGGCGCGGCGGCCGACCAGGACGGGTTCGGGCCACAGCACGTCGCCGTTGCCGAGGTCGAGGCCGCCCTGCTCGCGGATCGCGAGGATCGAGCGCACCAGGTGCTGCCGGTATCCCATACGACCCGTGACGCCGTTCATGGCAATGCGCACAGTCCTGCGAGTCACGAAAGTTCCCTCCGTCTGCCGTAGCAAGCGCTTTCTATCGTGTAAGAAGCTAGCCTGCCGACAGCGGCCCGGACAAGAGGGGCGCCGCGACCGAACTCCGAGGAGAACAGACACGATGACAGTCACCCTGGCGGACGTCGCGGCACGCGCCCGGGTGTCCCCGGCCACCGTCTCCCGCGTCCTCAACGGCAATTACCCCGTCGCCGCGACGACGCGCGAACGCGTGCTGCGCGCCGTGGACGACCTGGACTACGTCCTCAACGGACCGGCCAGCTCCCTCGCCGCCGCCACCTCCGACCTGGTCGGCATCCTCGTCAACGACATCGCGGACCCGTTCTTCGGCATCATGGCGGGCGCCGCGCAGTCGGAGATCGGCGTCCCCGGCGACGGCACCTCCCGGGCCGGCGGCGAGAAGCTCGCCGTCGTCTGCAACACCGGCGGCTCCCCCGAGCGCGAACTCACCTACCTCACCCTTCTCCAGCGCCAGCGCGCGGCGGCCGTCGTCCTCACCGGCGGCGCGCTGGAGGACCCGGCGCACCAGGCGGCGATGGCCGCGAAGCTGGGGCGGCTCGCCGACGCGGGCACCCGGATCGTGTTCTGCGGGCGGCCCCCGCTGCCCGAGAACGACGCGGTGACGGCCGCACTCACCTTCGACAACCGGGGCGGCGGCCGGCGCCTGACCGAGCACCTGATCTCGCTGGGCCACCGCCGGATCGGTTACGTCGCGGGCCCCCAGGAACGCACCACCACCCGCCACCGGCTGGAGGGACACCGCGCGGCGATGCGGGCGGCGGGACTGGCCGGCGAAACCGCTGCCCCCGAGGACGACCGGCTCACCGTGTACGGCCCGTACGACCGCCGCTCCGGCTACGAGGCCACCCTCGAACTCCTGCGCCGCGAACCGGGCGTGACCGCCATCGTCGGCGCCAACGACTCGGTGGCCCTGGGCGCGAGCGCGGCCGTGCGCGAGCAGGGGCTGCGCATCCCCGAGGACGTCTCGGTGGCCGGCTTCGACGACCTGCCGTTCTCGGTGGACACCGTCCCGGCCCTCACCACGGTCCGGCTGCCGCTGTACGAGGCGGGGGCGCGGGCGGGACGCCTCGCCATGGGCACGGAGACCCCGCCGCCCGGCGGCATCGCGACGATCCGCGCGGAGCTGATGGTGCGCGGGTCGACGGCGCCGCCGCGCGGGGACCGGCTGACCTGAGGGCGCCGCCACGCGATAGAAAGCGCTGTCTGTACGGTGGTCGACGCATCGGATACCGGGCGGCGGGCAGGGGTAGGCGTACCGCCCGAGGAGCCGCGGCGGGAACCGACGAGCGCGACGGTACGAACTGACCGACGGAAGGAACACGCACGTGAAGCTCGCTTTCTCGACCCTCGGAGTGCCGGGGACGCCCATCGACGAGGTCGTCCGGCTCGCCGTCGAGCACGGCTACCAGGGGGTGGAGCTGCGCGCCCACCCCGAGGAGCCGGTGAACCCGGGGCTCTCACCGCTCGAACGCGCCCAGGTGGTCGCGGAGTTCGAGAAGGCCGGTGTGGAGATCCTCACCGTCGCCGGGTACGTCCGGGTCGCCGCCGAGGGCGACGACGAGGCGGTCGTGGCACAGATCGCCGAGCTGGCGGCACTCGCCCAGGACCTCGGCGCGCCGTACGTCCGGGTGTTCCCCGGTGGCGGCGACCAGGACCCGGAGACCGCCGACGCGACGGCGGCCCGCCGGCTCGGGGCCGCGGCCGAGGACGCCGAGGACCGGGGGGTGACCATCCTGCTGGAGACCCACGACTCGCACCGGGCGGGCGCCGACGCGGCCCGCGTGGCCGGGACGGTCGGACACGTCCGGGTCGGCGTGATCTGGGACGTCATGCACACCTGGCTGTCGGGCGAGAGCCCGGTCGACAGCCACCTGGTCCTGGCCCCGCACCTCGGCTACGTACAGGTCAAGGACATCGCCTCGGCGGAGGACACCACGCCGCTGGCGCTCGGCGAGGGCGCGCTGCCGCTGGCGGAGTGCCTGGACACGCTGGATCCGGACACCTGGGTCTGCTGGGAGTACGAGAAGCGCTGGTACCCGGAGATCCCGGAGCTGCCCGGACTGCTCTCCGCCGGGCGGGAGTTCCTGCTCCGGGCGGGCGCGCCGAAGCAGTGACCCCCTGATCCGTACGGGTGCGGGCCGCTCTCAGGCCCGCACTCCCCGCGCTTCCGGCACGGCCGGTGCCACCGGTGCCGACGCCACCGGCTTTTGCCACCGCCCCCCGAGGGAGGTCACGGCCACCCCGCCGACCAGCAGGGCCGCCGCGCACCACCGCAGCGGGCTCACCGACTCGTCCAGCAGCAGCGCCGCGGACGACATCCCGAAGACCGGCACGAGCAGGGTGAACGGCGCGACCGTGGAAGCCGGGTGGTTGCGGAGCAGGAATCCCCAGGCGCCGAAGCCGAAGACGGTGGAGATCCAGGCGACGTAGACGACGGTTCCGGCGCCGGTCCAGTCCATCGCGGCGAGCGCGTCCGTGTCCCGGTCCCAGCCCTCGAAGAGCAGCGAGAGGCCGAGCAGGGGCAGGACCGGCACGGTCGAGACCCACACCATGAAGTTGAGGGAGTCCGGCGGGGCGGCCTTGCGGGTGAGGACGTTCGACACGCCCCAGAAGGCCGCCGCCGCGACGACCAGTACGAACGCGAGCACCGGGCCGCTCGCCCCTTCGTCCACGGCGGCGACCGCGATCCCGGCGAGCGCCACCCCCATCCCGGCCAGCCGGATTCCGCCCGGTCGCTCCCCGAGGGCGACCGCGGCGAAGAGCGCGGTGAAGACCGCCTGGACCTGCAGGACGAGCGAGGAGAGCCCGGCGCCCATCCCCTGGTCCATGCCGACGAAGAGCAGGCCGAACTTGGCGACGCCGAGCGCGAGACCGACGCCCACGATCCACTTCCGGGCGACCTTGGGGGGTCCCACGAAGAAGACGGCGGGCAGCGCGGCGACCAGGAAGCGCAGCGCGGAGAAGAGGAGGGGCGGGAAGTGATCGAGACCCAGCTCGATGACGACGAAGTTCACGCCCCAGAGAGCGGTCACGAGGACGGCGAGGGCGATGTGGGAGGGACGCATGGGAGGAGCATCGCCCGCCCGTACTGTTAAGCACCAGCACCGCTTTCTTCATGGTGAACGTGAGTTTTGCTGAAGAGTCGTCCCCTTCCGGAGGTCACGATGCTCGATCTCGCCCGGCTGCGCGCGCTGCACGCCGTCTCGGTGCACGGTTCGGTCGCGGGTGCCGCCTCGGCGCTCGGCTACACCCCGTCCGCGATCTCCCAGCAGATCACCAAGCTGGAGCGGGAGACCCGCACCACCCTGCTGGAGCGGCGCGGACGCGGTGTCGCGCTGACCGAGGACGCGCGCCATCTCGCTTCTGCCGCTCAGGAGTTGATGGCACTCATGGAGCGGACGCAGACGACGCTGGAGGAGCGCCGGGGGCTGCCGACGGGGCAGTTGTCGATCGGCGCGTTCGCCTCCGCCGCGCGCGGGCTGCTGCCGGGCGTGCTGGCCGCCCTGGAGCGGGACCACCCCGCGATGGAGGCCCGGCTGACGGAGGTGGACCCGCACCTGTCGGTGGACCTGGTGGCCAAGGGCGTGATCGATCTGGCCGTCGCACACGACTGGGACATCGCGCCGCTGCCGGCGCCGGAAGGGCTGGAGCAGGCGGTGATCGGTGACGACCGGTGCGACCTGCTGGTACCCCGGGGGCACGCGCTGGCGGGGCGGGACGCGGTGCTCCGCGAGGAGCTCGCGCGGGAACGGTGGATCTGCCAGCCGCCCGGCACGGTCTGCCACGACTGGCTCCTGCGGACACTGCGGGCGGCGGGGTACGAGCCCGACATCCGGCACCAGGCGGAGGAGAACCACACGCAGCTGGCCCTGGTCGCCGCCGGGCTGGGGGTCGCGATGATCCCGCGCCTGGGGCGGGGGCCGCTGCCGGAGGACGTGGTGGCGGTGCGGCTCGACCCCGTACCGGTGCGCAGGCTGTACGCGCTCTGGCGGACGGGGGCGGCCCGCCGTCCGGCGATCACGGCGGCGGTGGCGGCACTGCTGGCGCACGGGCGGACGATCGGGCTGACCTGATGCAGGCGCACGGCGGGCTCCTGCGTTCATTTGCCCGCAATCGTCCGGCGCGGTGACAGCGCGGCCGGGCGAGGACCCTTGACCGGAAGTTACTTTCCATATATCCGTACCTTCTTGGAAGTTTCTTTCAGTACCGGAAGGGGCTCACGTGCACCACCGCACCTCCAGACGCACCCTCCTCGCCGCGGCGGCGGCCGGCGCGGCAGCCGCGGCCACCGGCACCGTCGCGATCCCGGCCGCGGCGGCGGACCGGAAGGACCGGGCGGACTCCCGCCACGTCCCCGCCGACCGGCTCCGGCGGATCATCGCCGGGATGAGCCTTGAGGAGAAGGTCGGCCAGCTCTTCGTGATGCGGGTGTACGGCCACTCCGCCACCGAGCCGGACCAGGCGGACATCGACGCCAACCTCGCCGAGATCGGGGTCCGTACGGCCTCCGAGATGATCGCGAAGTACCACGTCGGCGGGATCATCTACTTCACGTGGGCGCACAACACCCGTGACCCGCACCAGATCGCCGCGCTCTCCAACGGCATCCAGCGGGCCGCGCTCGCCGGTCCGTCGAAGGTGCCGCTGCTGATCTCCACCGACCAGGAGCACGGCATCGTCTGCCGGGTCGGCGAACCGGCCACCCTGCTGCCGGGCGCGATGGCGCTGGGCGCGGGCGGTTCGCGCGCCGACGCCCGCCGGGCCGCCCAGATCGCGGGCACCGAGCTGGCCGCGATCGGCATCAACCAGAACTACGCGCCCGACGCCGACGTCAACGTCAATCCGGCCAACCCCGTCATCGGCGTACGCTCCTTCGGCGCCGACCCGGACTCCGTGGCGGGGATGGTCGCCGCGCAGGTGAAGGGGTACCAGGGCGCGGGGATCGCCTCGACGGCCAAGCACTTCCCGGGCCACGGCGACACCAGCACCGACAGCCACACCGGGCTGCCGGTCATCACCCACACCCGCGAGCAGTGGGCCGAGCTGGACGCGCCGCCGTTCCGGGCGGCCGTCGCGGCGGGCATCGACTCGATCATGACCGCGCACATCGTGGTTCCCGCGCTCGACCCGTCCGAGGACCCGGCGACCCTGTCGCGGCCGATCCTGACGGGCATCCTGCGCGAGGAACTCGGTTACGACGGGGTGGTGGTGACGGACGCCCTCGGCATGGAAGGCGTGCGCACCAAGTACGGCGACGCGCGCGTGCCGGTCCTGGCGCTGGAGGCGGGCGTGGACCAGCTGCTCAACCCACCGGGTCTGGACGTCGCGTGGAACGCGGTGGTGAACGCCGTGCGCAGCGGCGAACTCACCGAGGCGCGCATCGAAGAATCGGTTCTGCGGATCCTGCGGCTCAAGGCGAAACTCGGGCTCTTCCAGGACCCGTTCGTCAAGGACTCCCAGGTGGACCGGATCGTCGGCACCCGGGCGCACCTGGCCGCCGCCGACCGGATCGCCGAGCACACCACCACACTCCTCGCCAACCCCACCGGTCTGCTGCCGCTCTCCCGGCGCAGCCACCGGAACATCCTGGTGGTGGGCGCGGACCCGGCCTCCCCGTCCGGTACGACCGGTCCGCCGACGACCACGCTGGCCGCGGAGTTCACCGCGCTCGGCCACACGGCGACGGCCCTGTCCACCGGCACGGCGCCCTCCGCGGCGAAGATCGCCGAGGCGGTGGCGGCTGCGGCGGGCAAGGACGCGGTCGTGGTCGGCACGTACAACGTGACGGCGACCAGCTCCCAGCGCACCCTGGTGAGCGCGCTGGCGGCGACGGGGGTCCCGGTCGTCACGATCGCGATCCGCAACCCGTACGACATCGCGCAGCTGGCGAGTACGGGGTACGCGGCGAGCCTCGCGTCGTACTCCTGGACGGACGTCGAACTGCGTGCCGCGGCACGGGTGATCGCGGGCCACGCCGAGCCGGGCGGGCGGCTGCCCGTCCCGGTGCAGCGCGCGGACGACCCGTCGCAGGTGCTGTACCCGGTGGGGTACGGCCTGGAGTACTGACCCTCTCCCCTCCGAACGCGCCCGGCGCGCGCCCGCTGTGGAAGCGGGCGCGCGCCGGGCGCTGTGCGTGGTGCCGGTCAGGGGCGCCGGGTGTGCCGGCGGTTCAGCTGCTCGTCCTGCTTGTCGAGGCGGGTGTCGTACGTCGCCAGCGGGGCCGCCTTGGCGGGGTCGGCGGCGACGGCGGCCGGGGTGACGCCCGCCCACCGCAGGATGGTCGCGGTGGCCGCAGCGCTCTCCTCGGCCACCAGGCCCGCCACGTTCGAGCCGTGGTTGCCGCCGGGCTGGGTGTAGACGTAGGAATCGCGGGAGCCCTTGCCGGGGGCGAACCGCTCGGCGCCCCACGGGTCGTTCTGCCCGTAGACGTACATCATCCGGGTGGCGTGGTGGGTGACCCAGGAGTCCACGTCCCGCATGACGCCCTTCTGGAAGGTCATCGGGATGGAGCGCGGCACGAAGTTGCGCGGCGGCTGGTAGCCGTACCGGCTCAGCTTGCCGAGCCACGGCTGCGCGATGTCGGGCGAACCGAGCTGGGTACCGGCCTGGTAGTAGTACGGCGTGTACGTCTCCAGGCCCTGGTCGGCGTAGGCGGAGAAGCCCGAGATGGCGTCGACCGAGTCCCAGATCTCCTGGTCGGTGGCGGTCTTGGCGTCGGCGGGGAGGGAGACGCAGTCGGCGACCTTGCTGTACTGCCAGAACGCCCAGACGTAGTCCATGACGACGGCCTCGTACGCCTTGTCGAGGGTGCCCACGGTGGAGAAGGTGTAGCCGTTCTCCGCCGCGTACGCCGCGTACTTCTCCTCCAGCGGAGCACGCCGGACCAGGGCTTCGCGCTGGACGGCGCTCAGCTTGTCTCGGCACTCCTTCGTGCCGACCGATCCGAAGAAGCGGTCGTACGCGGAGTCCTCGTCGTTCACCACGTCGTTCGGTGCGACGTAGGCGACGACGCCGTCCATGTCCTTCGGGTAGTAGCGCTCGTAGTAGGTCGCGGTCATGCCGCCCTTGGAGCCGCCGGTGGCCAGCCAGTTCTGGCTGTAGATCTTCTTCAGCGCGGTGTACACCCGGTGCTGGTCGCTGGCCGCCTGCCAGATGTCGAGCTTGGACCAGTCGGCCGGCTGGGGGCGCGAGGGCGTGAAGAACCGGTACTCCAGGGAGACCTGGTTGCCGTCCACGATGCGGGTCGGCTCGCTGCGGCTCGCCGAGGTGGAGACGTTGTAGCCGCTGGTGAAGAACACCGTGGGCCGCGAGGTGTCCTTGTGCAGCAGGGTGATCCGCTGCTGGAACGTGCCCTTGGACGGGTGACGGTGGTCGATCGGCTGCGTGTAGTTGAGGACGAAGTAGCGGTAGCCGGTGACCGCCTTCTCCTCGATCAGGCTCATGCCCGGTATGGCGAGGATGCGGTCCCTGATGTCCACGCTGTCCGCGGTCCCGGTCGCGGCCGTCCCCACCTGCCCCGCGGCCGGCTGCGCGGCGGTGGCCGCTCCGGCCGAGGCCCCTGTCGCACCGACCGTGCCGATCAGCAACGCGAGCGACAGAACACCTCTGAGCGTCTTACGCATACACACTCCCCTGGGTTCACGACGTTGGCCGTGAACCTAGCGGGAGCAACACGCACCACGCCAGACCCAGTTGCCCCGGCGCGGCGCGGCTCCCACCTCGCCGGGGCGCCGGGGTGCGGTGCGAGCAGGGGCCGCCCGGGCGCCGGGGCTCCGCTCAGACGGCGGCGGGCTCGTCCTCCCCTATGAAGGTGCGCCACAGCCGGGCGTACCGGCCCTGGAGGGCGAGGAGTTCGTCGTGCGAACCGTCCTCCACCACTTGGCCGTGCTCCATCACCACGACCCTGTCCGCACGCGCCGCCGTGGTCAGCCGGTGGGCGACCACCAGCGTGGTGCGGCGGCCGGTGAGCCGGTCGGTGGCCTGGTTGACCAGGGCCTCGCTGGCCAGGTCCAGGGAGGCGGTGGCCTCGTCGAGCAGCAGCACGTCGGGGTCGACCAGCTCGGCGCGGGCCAGCGCGATCAGCTGGCGCTGCCCGGCGGAGAGGTTGCGCCCGCGCTCCGCGACCTCGTGGAGATAGCCGCCGTCCAGCGTCGCGATCATGTCGTGCGCGCCGACCGCCCGGGCCGCCGCCTCCACCCGTGCGTCGGAGGCGTCCGGGATGCCGTACGCGATGGCGTCGCGGACCGTGCCGGGGAAGAGGTACGACTCCTGTGGGACGACCCCGAGGCGGTGCCGGTACTCCGTCATGTCGAGCAGCCGCAGATCGGTACCGTCCGCGGTGACCCGGCCGGACGTCGGGTCGTAGAACCGGGCGACCAGCTTGACCAGCGTGGACTTGCCCGCGCCCGTCTCGCCGACGAACGCCACGGTCTGCCCGGCCGGAATGCGCAGGTCGATGCCGGTGAGGGCCTCCTCCTCGTCCCCGTACGCGAAGGACACGTCCTCGAACGCGATGTCTCCGCGCAGCTCGGCCACCTCCACCGGCTCGTCGGGATCGGCGGTGGAGGTGGGCTCCCGCAGCAGCTCCTGGATGCGGCCGAGCGAGACGGTCGCCTGCTGGTAGCCGTCGAAGACCTGGGAGAGCTGCTGCACGGGGGCGAAGAACAGGTCGATGTAGAGGAGGTAGGCGACGAGCGCGCCGACCATCAGCGTCCCGTCGTCCACGCGGCCCGCTCCGACGATCAGCACGGCGGCCGAGGCGACGGAGGAGAGCAGCTGGACGAACGGGAAGTACACGGAGATCAGCCACTGGCCACGTACCCGCGCCTGCCGGTAACTGGTGCTGCGCTCCGCGAACCGCGCCGCGCCGTCCCGCTCGCGGTTGAACGCCTGCACGATCCGCAGCCCGGAGACGGACTCCTGGAGGTCGGCGTTGACCGACCCGATGCGCTCACGGGCCAGCTGGTACGCGGCCACGCTCTTGCGGCGGAACACGACGGTCCCGGCGATCAGGAACGGCAGCGTGGCGAAGACGACGAGGGCCAGCTGCAGGTCCAGGACGAGCAGCACCGCCATGATCCCGAAGAAGGTGACGGCCGAGACGAACGCGGTGACCAGACCGGTCTGCAGGAACGAGGACAGGGCGTCCACGTCCGTCGTCATCCTGGTCATGATCCGGCCGGTCAGCTCGCGCTCGTAGTAGTCGAGGCCGAGCCGCTGGAGCTGCGAGAAGATCTTGAGCCGCAGCGAGTACAGCACCCGTTCACCGGTACGCCCGGTCTTGCGGGTCTCCCCGATCTGCGCCGCCCACTGCACGACGACGGCGGCCAGCGCGAGGAGCGAGGCCGTCCAGATCGCGCCGGTGGACATCTGCGTGACGCCCGAGTCGATGCCGTGCCGAATCAGCACCGGCAGCAACAGTCCCATCCCGGCGTCCACGGCCACCAGCGCGAGACTGACGAGCAGCACCGCCCCGAAGCCGCGCAGCAGCCTGCGCAGACCGTACGAGTCCTCCGGGCGGACGGCCCGGTCCTCGTCGATGTCCGGGACGTCGGTCGCGGGCGGCAGCGCCTCCACCTGGGCGAGCAGCTCCGGTGTGGCGGGCATCTGGGCGGTGGCCCGGTCGCGCTCCTGCTCCTTGCGGATCCAGAGAGCGGGGGTGATGCCGCGCTCTGCGTCGAACTCCGCCTCCATCTCCTCCTGGAGCGTGCGGTCGTCCTCCAGCGGCGGGACGCGCGGCGGCCGGTGGCCGGGCGAGGTGCCGCCCAGCTCGTCGGGGTCGGTGAGCAGCCGGCGGTAGAGCGCGGAGCGCCGCTCCAGCTCCGCGTGGGTGCCGACGTCGGAGAGCCGCCCGTCGTCCAGGACGGCGATGCGGTCGGCGAGGCCGAGGGTGGAACGGCGGTGGGCGATGAGCAGCGTGGTGCGGCCGGCCATCACCTGCCGCAGCGTCTCGTGGATCTCGTGCTCCACCCGGGCGTCCACGGCCGACGTCGCGTCGTCCAGGACGAGCAGCCGGGGGTCCGTGAGGATCGCGCGGGCCAGGGCGACGCGCTGGCGCTGTCCGCCGGAGAGGGTGAGGCCGTGCTCGCCGACCTTGGTGTCGTAGCCGTTCGGCAGCTCGGCGATGAACCGGTCGGCCTGCGCGGCGCGAGCGGCGGCCTCGATCTGCTCCTGGGTGGCGTCGGGGCGGCCGTAGGCGATGTTGGCGCCGACGCTCTCGGAGAAGAGGAAGCTGTCCTCGGGGACGAGCCCGATGGCGGCGCGCAGGGAGCCGAGGGTCAGCTCGCGGACGTCGTGGCCGCCGACGAGGACGGCACCGTGCGTCACGTCGTAGAAGCGCGGCAGCAGCAGGGAGACGGTGGACTTGCCGCTGCCGGAGGCGCCGACCAGGGCGACGGTCTCACCGGCGGCGATGGAGAGGGAGAACCCCTTGAGGACGGGGCGGTAGTGGGTCTCCTCGCCGCCCTCCGCGGGGGCGGTGTGCGCGGTGTCCGCGCCGAGGCCGGGGTCCGCCGCCGGGGCTCCCGGGGGCGTGCCGTAGCCGAAGCTCACGTCGTCGAACTCGACGCCGGCCGGGGCGTCGGCCGGCAGCTCCTTGGTGCCGTCGGAGAACGTCGGCTCGGTATCGATCAGCTCCAGCACCCGGTCCACACCCGCGCGGGCCTGCTGACCCACGGTGAGGACCACGGCGAGCATCCGGACCGGGCCGACGAGCTGCGCGAGGTACGAGGAGAACGCGACGAACGTGCCGAGGGTGATCTCACCCCGGGTCGCCAGCCAACCGCCGAGCGCCAGCATCGCGACCTGGCCGAGCGCGGGCACGGCCTGGAGGGCGGGGGTGTAGCGGGCGTTCAGCCGGATGGTGCGCATCCGGCCCGCGAACAGCCGGCGGCCGACCTCGCGGAGCTTCCCGGTCTCCTGCTCCTCCTGGCCGAACCCCTTGACGACCCGGACGCCGGAGACGGCCCCGTCGACCACTCCGGCGACGGCGGCGGCCTGGCTCTGGGCGTACCAGGTGGCGGGGAAGAGACGGGCCCGGGAGCGGCGGGCGATGAACCAGATCGCGGGTGCGACGGCGACGGCGACCAGGGTCAGCAGCGGCGAGAGCCACGCCATGATCACCAGGGAGACGAGGAAGAGAAGGATGTTGCCGATGGTCATCGGGAGCATGAAGAGCAGGCTCTGGATGAGCTGGAGGTCGCTGGTGGCACGGCCGACGACCTGGCCGGTGGAGAGCTCGTCCTGGCGTCTGCCGTCGAGCTTGGTGATCGTCGCGTACATCTCGGTACGGAGATCGTGCTGCACGTCGAGCGCGAGCCGCCCGCCGTAGTAGCGGCGGACGAAGGCGGTGGCGTAGATGACCACGGCCGCCCCTATCAGCAGGCCGGTCCAGACGGCGAGCGAGCGGGTGTGCGCGGTGACGACGTCGTCGATGATCACCTTGGTGATCAGCGGGACGAGGGCCATCACGGCCATCCCCGCGAGGGAGGCGCCGAGCGCCAGGATCACGTCACGGCGGTAGCGCCACGCGTATCCGATCAGGCGGCGGGCCCAGCCCTGGGTGGTGGGTGCCCCGTGGCCGGCGGTCTCCTGGTCGGGGACCTCCTGGCCGGTGGTCTTCCGGCCGGTGACCCCGGGTTGTCCGGTGTCCCGTTCTCCGGAGGACCGTTTGTCTCTGCCCCGTTGTTCCGCGCCCGCCACCGATGCCTCCCGATCGCCCTGCTGCCGCCTGCGAACGTGCTGTCGCGTGACGTCACTCCCTCTGATCTTCCGCAACGCAGCAACGCCCTGGGCTGCGGATTTCATCCCGCTGCAACAAATGTCGGTCAATGGTCCTGCGGTAAATCACCCGATCGACTGAAGTCGACCGCCGAACCCCCTACGCACGTTCGACCCCGACTACGGTGGGTAACCAAGACGGCGGAGGGCTCCACCGGAGGGGTGGAGCCGCGAAGTCAGGGATGTCGGAGTCTCCGGCGCCCTCGGGGCTCCCGAAGGGCGAGGAATCCGACCGGAGGAACGGGGGACGTTCCATGACCGACGACATGGCGAAGACGGACGCGTACCGCAGTGGCCGCGTGTACGCGGTGCTCGAAGTTCTGCAACGCCTGAGCCCGGGCGGCGGGCTGCGGCTGAGCGAGGACGGCCACCGCGTCAGGACCGCCGAGAAGCCTCTGGGGCATCTTCGGGAGGCGCTGGCCCTCGCCGGGAAGTACTACATGGACGCGCGGCGCAAGCATCCGGTCGAGTCGGTCGACACGGTGTTCGGGATGCTGCCGGACGCGATGCCGGTGGCGAGGGAATTCCCCGGAAGCCTCGACGCGGAGGGGCGGGCGGAGTTCCTGCGGGGGCGCGAGGACCAGATAGCCCTCATCGAGAAGAAGGCCGGTGTGCGCTGAGCCCAGCGCACACCGGCCTGCCTCCCGGCCTTCCCGGACAACCGCTGCCGGAGGCATCTCCGGAGGCATCTCCGGAGGCATCTCCGGAGGCATCTCCGGAGGCATCTCCGGAGGCATCTCCGGACGCGTCTGCGACAGCCTCTACAGATGCGTCGGGGCGAACATCTTGAGCAGCGCCGGGAGCACGACCACGGAGGGGCCGGGCGTGGCGAGCGCCTTCGCGAGGTCGGCGGCGAGGGCGTCCGGTGAGGTGCGGACGGCCGGGACGCCGAAGGACTCGGCGAGGGCGACGAAGTCCGGGCGGGCCAGCTCGGTGGCGGTGGCCTCGCCGAAGGCACCCTCCATGTACTCGCGCAGGATGCCGTAGCCGCCGTCGTCGACGATCAGCCAGGTGACCGGGAGGTCGTACTGGCGGGCGGTGGCGAGCTCGGCGATGGAGTACATCGAGCCCCCGTCGCCCGAGACGGCGAGCACCGGCCGGCCCGGGTCGGCGGCAGCCGCTCCGAGCGCCGCCGGGAAGGCGTAGCCGAGACCGCCGGCGCCTTGGGCGGAGTGCATGGTGTTGGGGTGGCGGGCGTCGAAGGCGGACCAGGCCCAGTAAGCCAGGATCGTCATGTCCCAGAAGCTGGGCGCGGTGTCCGGGAGCGCCTCACGTACGGAGGCGAGGACGCGCTGTTCCAGGGTGAGGTCCTGGGCGTCGATGCGGTCCCGGACCTGCTCCAGCAGGGTCCGGACGCGCGTCGGGGCGGTGGGGTCCTCGCGGGTCTCGACCGCTTCCAGAAGGTCGGCGAGGGCCTCGCGGGCGTCGGAGTGGATGCCGAGAGCCGGGTGGTTGGACTCCAGCTTCCCGGCGTCCGCCTCAATCTGGATGACCCGGCCCCGGGGACTGAAGGTGTGGTAGTTCGACGAGAGTTCGCCGAGCCCCGAGCCGATGACGAGGAGGACGTCGGCGGACTCCAGGAAGTCGGTGGTGTGCCGGTCCTCCAGCCAGGACTGGAGCGAGAGGGGGTGCTCCCAGGGGAAGGCGCCCTTGCCGCCGAAGGTGGTGACGACCGGGGCGTCCAGCTTCTCGGCGAGGGCGAGCAGCTTGCCGCTCGCGTCGGAGCGGACGACGCCACCGCCCGCGATGATCGCGGGGCGTTCGGCACGGGAGAGCAGCCGGGCGGCGGCGAGGGTCAGCTCGGGACGCGGGTAGAGCTCGCGCGGGGTGGCGTCCATCGCGGAGACCGGCGGCAGCGTGGTCTCGGCGAGCAGCACGTCCTGCGGGATCTCGATCCAGACCGGCCCGTGCGGGGCGGTGAGGGCGGACTCCCAGGCGGCGGCGATGGCGGAGGGGATTTGTGAGGCGGTCCGCACGGTGTGGACGGACTTCACCACGTCACGGAAGGAGGCCTTCTGGTCACGCAGTTCGTGCAGGTAGCCGTGCCGGCCGCCGCCGAGACCGGCGGTCGGGATCTGGCTGGAGATCGCGAGCACCGGAGCGGAGGCAGCCGCCGCCTCCTGGAGGGCGGCGAGCGAGGTCAGCGCGCCGGGGCCGGTGGAGAGGAGCAGCGGGGCGACCTCTCCGGTGATGCGGCCGTAGGCGTCGGCCGCGAAGCCCGCGTTGTTCTCGACGCGGAGTCCGACGTACGAGAGGGAGGAGCGGCGCAGGGCGTCGAACATACCGAGCGCGTGTTGACCGGGCAGGCCGAAGACGGTGGTCGCGCCGAGGCCCTGGAGGGACTCGACGACCAGGTCACCGCCGTTGCGGCCGGGCGGCGGGTTGAGTGCGGCTTCGGCCTGGGCCTCGGTGAGGCGGGGCCGGTCGTCGTGGTCGTGGCTCACTTCGTGCGCGCCTCGGCGATCTGGCGGGACATGATCGTCGTCAGCTCGTAAGCGGTGTGCGAGGCGGCGACGGCGGTGATCTCCGCGTGGTCGTACGCGGGGGCCACCTCGACGAGGTCGGCGGAGACGAGGTGGCAGGAGGAGAGGCCGCGCACGATCTCCAGGAGCTCGCGGGAGGTGAGGCCGCCGGCCTCGGGGGTGCCGGTGCCGGGCGCGTGGGCCGGGTCGAGCACGTCGATGTCGATGGAGATGTAGAGCGGCCGGTCGCCGATGCGCTGGCGGAGCTGGTCGGTGATCTCGTCGACGCCGCGCCGCATCACGTCGGCGGAGGTGACGATGCCGAAGCCCAGCTTGGCGTCGTCGGTGAGGTCCTGCTTGCCGTAGAGCGGGCCGCGGGTGCCGACGTGGGAGAGGGCTGAGGTGTCGAGGATGCCCTCTTCGACGGCCCGGCGGAACGGCGTGCCGTGGGTGTACTCGGCGCCGAAGTAGGTGTCCCAGGTGTCCAGGTGGGCGTCGAAGTGGAGGAGGGCGACCGGGCCGTGCTTCTTGGCGACGGAACGCAGCAGCGGCAGGGCGATGGTGTGGTCGCCGCCGAGGGTCATCAGCCGGGCGCCGGTGGAGAGCAGGTCGTCCGCGGCGGCCTCGATCGTCTCGACGGCCTCGTTGATGTTGAACGGGTTGGCCGCGATGTCACCGGCGTCGGCGACCTGGGCGAGCGCGAACGGCGAGGCATCCTGGGCCGGGTTGTAGGGACGCAGGAGGCGCGAGGCCTCGCGGATCGCGTTGCCGCCGAAGCGGGCGCCGGGACGGTAGGAGACGCCGGTGTCGAAGGGCACTCCGACGACGGCGACGTCGGTGGTGCCGACCTCGTCGAGCCGTGGCAGCCGGGCGAACGTCGCGGGACCGGCGTACCGGGGCACACGGGAGGAGTCGATGGGGCCGCGAGGCGTTTCGCTGCTGCTCATGGAGGGCCTTCTTTCGGGTCGTTCGGGTCGTTCGGGGTGTTGCGGGGTGCTGCGGGGCGGGGGGCACGGATGGGGGCCGGGCCCCGGAGCCTTGGGGGACCTCCGCACGAGGCGGGTGAAGCGGTGAGCGGGTGGGGCGGTCGTGCGGGTGGCGCGGTCGTGCGGGTGAAGCGGTCGTGCGGGTGGGGCGGTGGCCGCCACCGGTGGTACTGGCACCGGTGGC
>NZ_JBSFVR010000014.1:0-54114 GCF_053592415.1 Streptomyces sp. NPDC002690
CGGTCAGCACCCCGCCCAGGATCGCGCCGGTCGTGAACCCCGCCGACATCAACGCCCCGTTCAGGCCGAGTGCCTTCTGCCGCAGCGGTCCCTCGGGGAACGAGGTCGTCAGCAGCGAGAGCCCCGCCGGTGTCACCGCGGCCGTCGCCAGCCCCTGGAACACCCTTGCCACGATGAGCATTTCGGGACTCTGGGCCAGCCCGCCCACCAGGGAGGACAGCCCCAGTACGGCCAGGCCCACCAGGAACAGCCGCCGCCGGCCGAACAGGTCCGCGATCCGCCCGAACAGCAGGGTGAACCCGGCCGCGGCCAGTGCGAAGGAGGTCGCGATCCACTGGAGACCCGACAGCGAGAAGCCCAGCCCGTCGCCGATCACCGGCAACGCCACGTTCAGGATCGAGAAGTCCACCGCCAGCATGAATTGGGCGACCAGCAACACCACCAGGACGAGGCGCAGCCGTCCGTCCAGACGGACCGGCGCCTCCCCCACCCGTACCTCTTCGGCAACAGCCATCACGCACATCCCTCCGTCGCGGACCACCGGTCCGGTCGTCCTGGGAGGTGACTCTGGTACGGCGCACGGGAGTTACCCAGTCCACTGTCCTTGCTGGCGTCGCGGAAGGTATCACCGGCAGGGCCACCTTCGAGGCCCCGCAACGACCGCCGGACCGGCACACTGGGACGCATGGACACTCCCACGGCTCTGGGCGAATTCCTCCGCAACCGCCGCGCGCGGCTCCAGCCGGAGGACGTCGGCCTGCCGAATTACGGCACCCGCAGGCGGGTTCCGGGGCTGCGGCGCGAGGAGCTCGCCCTGCTGGCCGGGGTGAGCATCACGTACTACACGCACCTGGAGCAGGGGCAGAGCGCCAACGCCTCGGACAGCGTCCTCGACGCCCTGGCCCGCGCCCTGCGCCTCACCCCGGACGAGCACGCCCATCTGCGTGACCTCGCCCGCCCGCCGAAGGCGAAGCGTGCCGCGCCGCACCGCCCGGAGTACGTACGCGCCACCACCCGGCGGCTGATCGACTCGATGCCGCGGGTGCCCGCCGTGGTGCTGGACGGGCGCAACGACGTCCTGGCCTGGAACGCGCTGGGCCACGCCCTGCTCGCCGGCCACGTGGACGTGACGAGCCCGGACACCCCGGCGAACCGCCCCAACCTCACCCGGATGCTGTTCCTCGACCCGCTCACCCGCGAGCTGTACACCGACTGGACGAAGGAGGCGCGGGTGGCCTTGGCCGCGATGCGCCTGGTCGCGGGCCGCAACCCCCAGGACGCGGCGCTCGCGGAGCTCATCGGTTCACTCATGCTGCAGAGCCCCGACTTCGAGGGCCTGTGGTCCAAGCACCCGGTGCGGGACTGCACCGTGGGCACCAAGGCGCTGCACCATCCGGTGGTGGGCCCGATGACGCTGGACTTCGAGAACCTCCACCTCGCCGACAACACCGGCCACCGGATGCTGCTCTACACCGCCCCCGAGGGCTCTCCCTCCGACGCGGCACTGAGCCTGCTGTCGAGCCTGACGGAGGAGGCGGCACGGGCCCGGAGCACGGAGCCGCGAGCGGGCGCGGCGGACGCGGGCGCGGACGGATGGCGGTAGCCGTGCGCACCCTGGCGGGAGACGCGGTCCCGCCCCTGCGGCCCCTGAGGTGACGTGGCGCTCCCGGCCGCCGGGCCCCCTGTCCGGTAATCGCCACCCTGACTGTTCGTCACCGTACGATCTCTGATAGTTGTGTCCCCGGGGTACGGGCGTCGGCCCGTAGCGGGGCCTCATGTGCTCCGCGAGGGAGGATGCACATGAGCAGCACCACGCGCGAAGAGGTCCTCGCCGGGGAGCAGAAGGCCGTCGACCACGCGTACGACTGCTACACCACGCGGCTCGCCGAGATGAGCGGCACCTCGGCCGCCACCGCGTCGGCGAGCGGCAAGGACGGCGTCGCCAACCGGATGGACGCCGAGGCGCGGGCCGAGGCGTACGGCGGCCTGGGGGACGAGGCGCTCGTCTTCTCCCGGGTCGACGCCCCGGAGGAACCGGGGGGCGCGGCCCGTCCCTGGTACATCGGGCGGCGCGGCGTACGGGACACCTCGGGCGATCCGGTCGTGCTGCTCTGGACCAGCGCGCTGGCGAAGAAGTGGGCGGACGCGCGGCCGGAGAACCCGGGAGAGGTGGAGCTCCGGCGCCAACTTCGGTGCGTGCGGCAGGTGGTGGAGGACTACTTCGACGACATCGCCCCGGATTCCGCCGACGGCCCCGTGCCGGAACCCACCGGCGTCCCCGGGCAGCGGGACCGGCGGGCCGACCCGGCGTACGAGGGCCCGGGGTACGAGGACCCCGCGTACGAGGGCCCCGCGTACGACGAACCGGCGAGCGGTGACCCCGCGACCGGCGAAGGTGCGCCCGAGGAGACACCGCTCGCGGAGGCGCCGCCCACGGAGGAGCCCCGCGACGAACCGGCCCCGCCGGACGCCGCACCGCACGTCCCGCACGCCCCGCACCTTCCCCACCTCCCCGCCCCCCGGCGGAGACTGCGCGTCCCGTCCGCCACGCCCGGCGACCTCGCGCGGGCCCAGCGGCGCAAGCCCTCGCAGCCGGACGAGTTCCTGCTCCGCGAGCTCCAGCGCTCGCGCGGCGGCCGGATGCGGGACATCGTCGAGACCATCCGCCGCGACCAGATGGACCTGGTCACCGGGTCGCCCTCGGACATCCTGGTCGTGCAGGGCGGGCCCGGTACCGGTAAGTCGGCGGTCGGCCTGCACCGGGTGACCTGGCTCGTCAGCAACGAGCACTTCAACGCCCGGGACATCCTCGTCATCGGCCCCCACCAGCGCTTCCTGGAGTACGTCGGCCAGGTCCTGCCGACCCTCGGCACCCGGGACGTCAACGCCGTTCAGCTCTCCCGTCTCTGGGACGGCGAACTCCTCGGCACCGATACCCCGCAGGCCCGCGCGGTGAAGTCCGACGAACGCATGGCGGCCGTGCTGCGGCGGCGTGTCGAGCACGAGTGCCGCCCCGACGCGATCGACGGCCAGCTCACCCCGCCGTCCTTCGAGGGCGACGAACCCGCGTTCACCGTCACCGCCGGCAGTGCGACCCTGCGGATCGGCGGTTCCGAGGTCCACGCCCTGCTCGCCGAGGCGCGGAGCGGCGAGGCCGCCTACCGCGAGCGCCGTGACCGTTTCCGCAGCCTGATCGTGGACCGGCTGCTGCGGGAGCTCACCGCCATCGCCCCGCGCCGGGGTGCGGACGGCACGATCCGCCGCAGCCTGGAACGCCACCGCCGGGTGGAGCGCCTCATCGACCGCGTCTGGCCCTCGCCGGGTGCCCGCGAGTCGTTGCGTACCCTCTACGACTCGCCCGAGCTGCTCCGCGCCTGCGCCGAGGACGTGCTGAGCGAGGACGAGCGGCGCGCGCTCCATCGCCCCCGCGCGGCACGCGCCGACGGTGACCCGTGGACCCTGGACGACCGGGTCTGCCTGGAGGAACTCCGGTACCTCATCGCCGGGGAGATCCCGCGCCGCTACGGCCACATCGTCGTGGACGAGGCCCAGGACCTCACCCCGATGCAGGCCCGCGCCCTGCGCCGGCGGGTCGCCCGGGGCGGTTCGATGACGGTGCTCGGTGACCTCGCGCAGGCCACAGGACCGGTGCCGTACTCCGCCTGGGACCGCCTCGGCACACTCCTCTCCGACCACGGCGACTGGCGGGTCGCGGAGTTGAACACCAGCTACCGCGTGCCCGCCGAGATCATGGAGTTCGTCGCCCCGCTGGCCCGCGTGGTCGCCCCTTCGCTGCCGTACCCGCGCGCCGTGCGCGAGGCGGGCGCGGACGCGGTACGCACCCTGTCGACCGAGCCCTGGAAGCTGCTGGACGACACGGTGGCCCAGGTGACCCGCCTGGTGGGCACCAACGACGGCCGTACCCTGCGGTCGGTCGCCGTCATCGTCCCCGACGACTCGCGCTGGCTGGAGGAGATCGGCGCCCGGCTCGACGGAAGCCCCGAGATCGCCGGGCCGGGCCGCGAGGCGGTGTCCGTACTGGCCGCCGCCCAGGCCAAGGGCATGGAGTACGACCACGTCCTGGTCCTCGAACCGGCCACCATCGCCGACACCGGCCCGGCCGGGCTGCGGCAGCTCTACATCGCCCTGACCCGTAGCACCCAGAGCCTCACCGTGCTGCACACCTCACCGCTCCCGGAGGCCCTCACGCGCACCGACGACGGCACCGGCGCCGCATCGGTACCGGGCACACCGGCACCAGTACCGGGCGCTCCGGTCCCGGCCGCGCCTCCGGTCCCCACGGCACCGGAGGCCGACGCCCCCGAGATCGGCTCCGACATCCGGGTACGGGTCCTGGGCCCCGGCCCGGGAGGCCGCTACCGGGTCAAGGCGCTCGCTCCGGCCGTTGACCAGCCGCTCGTCCTGACCGTGCGCCACGGCTCCGCGCCGCCTCGCCCCGGCCAGGAGCTGGACACCTGGGTCTTCGCCAACGAGACCAACCACAGCGTGCTCACCGCCGACGAACGGGGCCGCCTGCCCATCTCGCCCAGGATGGCGGACCGTTACGTGGGAGCCGTCACGGTTCTCGCCGAACTGCTGACCTCAGCGGATGACTTGGAGTCCGTACCGGACGCCAGGGCCCGCTTGTCCGAGCTCCAGGGCATGGCCAACCGCATCCTCCGCCGCGACCAGGCGGACTGGGTGGACGTACGGCGCGTCCTCGGCTCGCCGGACCGGGAGCGACTGGGGATGCTGCGCGACCTCGCGGCGGGCACCAACCGCGCCCTCAAGGACGACTCCCTGGACGCCGCCCAGCTCTCGGCCGAACTGACCGCCTCCGGCTGGCTGGACGCCCTCGCCGAAGCGCTGGAGACCCTCCGTACGCGCGGCGCGGGGGCGGCCGATGCCGAGGCCGGTACCGAAGAGCCCACCGCCGAGCCCGCTGCCGAGCCCGCCGAGCCCGCCGCCGAGCCCGCCGTACCCGCGTCGGCGTCCCGATCCGAACTGCCTCCCCGGAAGGAAAGCGCCCCCGTGACCACCGTGCCGATCACCACCGAAGACGCTCCCGCCGCGCCCGCGCCGGCCCCCCAAGAGGGCTTCCTGCAGGCGTTGGTGACCTCGGCAGCCGCCGACCGCACCGACAAGAAGCACGAGGCGGTCCGTCACCTGCTCATGTCCGCCCTCCTCTGGGCGGACATCCAGCCGACCGAGTCCGAGGTCGTCGACGTCAGCTGCGTCACCGACCGGGGTCTCTTCCTCTACGAGGTTCTCGGCGCCGGCCGTGCCGGGTACGAGGACCTCCGCTCCGGAGCGACCCGCATCCTGGAGATCAACCACACCCTGCCCGCCCCGGCCGCCGCCCGCTACCTGGTCCTCTGCGAACCGCCCACCGACAACTGGTCCGCCGACACCGTCCGCGACATCTTCGGCGTCCACGTCCTCTGGCGCACCCCCGACGGCTGGGGCGGCGAGGACACCGCGACCGCCCTGGGCTCCTTCGGCGCGTAGAGGGCGCGTTTCGAAAGTAGCGCCGTCCGCCCGGAGGGCGGGTCCGGCGTCCGTGCGAGCGTGCGTGCCGGGTCGCCGCGCGCCACGAGCCCCGGGTACGCCCCTGCGCGGACGGCCCTGGGCTACGGGCCTACGCGAACGGCCCCACGCGCAGGATCATGAGCAGCATCATGACCGCGCAGAACCCGCCGCCCACGATCCTCAGCACGTACCCGGTGCGATTGTGCGGGTTGCACTCCCCGTACCGGCCGTACCCGCTTTTCCTGAACACCGGCTCCCCGGGCTCGAATTGAGGCATGGCACAACGGTACGGCGGCGCGCGACGGGCGGGTGGGCGCACGTCCCGGCAGTCAGGAACCCTCGTTCGTCGCCCGCCCTCACCCCCGGGACGCTCCCGGTCCGGGCAGGCCCGGCGGACAGCCCTTCCCCCGGAGGAGCAACGTACCGTGACCGGCCCGACGTATGGCCGTTCTACCGGTAGCCAGGTTTTCGGTATGCGACGAACCGCTCATCCCCCGATGACGGCGCCGACGCGAGGTGGGAGTGAATACGTGCGACAGAAATGCTGCGACCGTTGCGAGTTGGTCATCGGACTGGGCTGCTCCTGCCCGCCCGACGGTTCCCCGCCGAGGGAGCGCCCGGTCGCCTCGCCCCGGCAGGAGTGGCGGACCTTCCCCGCGGACACGATCCTCATCTCTCCCCGACGGTACGCGCACCTTCCCGGAGCCTGCGCCCACCTGACCGAGGAGTTGGTGACCGCCCCGCGCTGGGGCTGGATCCCCGCCCCGCCGGACGGGCTCTGGGACCGGTTGGGCACCGGTTGCCCGGCGACCGCGACCGAGGGCAACACGGACCGGCAGGCGATCCGGCGGTGCGAGGAGTGCGCGGCCGCGGTGGGGTGAGCGGCGCCTCCCGGGGGCCCGGCGGCGGACTTCAGCGCCCCGCGTCCGGCGCCACGTACACCCGCAGTCCTGCCACCCGGTGCGGGTCCCAGGACCGGGCGTAGCCAGGTGCTCGCCCGCCCGGTGCCACGAGCACGGCGGTGGGCAGTCGCTCGGCGGTCCGCCGGATGCCTGCCGTCGTGGTGTTGGCGTCGTGTCCGCCGGCCGCCGCCGAGGAGCAGCCCGCGTAGAACGCGATCGGGACGTACTCCTTGCCGGTGATGAGGCAGGGCGGCCGGACGCCGAGCCGGTGCAACCCGTCGGCGACGGCGGCCCACTCCTGTCGGGCGGCCGTCGTGCGGCGCACGGTGTTGTGCAGCACCACGAGCTGCGCGGTCAGGTGCCCGGCCAGTACGAGGACCAGCAGGGTCACGGTCAGCGGCCGGCCCGTCCGGCCGGGCGCCCGTACCGCGTGCACCACGAGTCCGGCGACCGGAACGGCGAGCAGCGCGTAGGCGGGCATCAGGAAGCGGGGGGCCGCGTAGCCGATCAGGAAGAGGTACGGGAAGGCCGCCGAGGCGGCGCAGGCCAGCGGTACGAGCGTGACGGCCGGGCGCCCCGCGCGGACGGCGGCCCTGACCGCGAGGGCGGTGAGCAGCGGCAGGGCGAACCACCAGAGCGTCTCCGGTACGGGCGGCACGGCACCGGCGCAGGGACGGCACAGGGTGCGTCCGCCGAGTGCGCGCAACTGGTCCACCACCGCGAAGTTCCAGCCGAGGCCGCCCTGGATACGGGACGCGTCGGCCAGGCGCTGCGCGAGCCCACCGTAGGCGGCGTACGCCTCGACCACCCACTCTGCCGCCCCGGCCGCCAGCCCGCCGCCCAGCGCCACCAGCAGGGCCGGGCGACGCCACTGCCGTACGCACACCAGCAGAACGAGCAGCGGCAGGACCGCCCACACCGCGTCCATGGGGCGCATCCCGGCCATCAGCGCGGCGCTCAGGCCGATGCCCCAGAGGGCCGCGCGGTCGGAGCGGTCCGCGCGGGCGCGCAGGAAGCAGCCCGCACCGGCCAGGGCGCCGACGGCGACCCAGTAATTGGGCATCGCCTGCGGACCGTAGAAGAGCGTCACCCACAGGGTGGCGAACAGGGCGCCCGCGGTCGCGCGCACCCGGGAGGGGAGGACACCCCGCCAGGCGCGGAGCGCGACGAGGAGGCCGAGGCCGGACAGGACGGCCAGGTAGACCCTGAGTGCCTCGGTCGACGACGACCAGGCGGCGACCGGCGCCACCAGCAGCGGGACGCCTCGGGCCCGCGGGGCACTGAAGAACGAGGCGGGGGCGTGGCCCGCGACCTGGCTGACGTAGACCGACTCGTCCCAGCCGAGGCCCATCCCGGGCCGTACGAGCAGGAGTTGGGCCAGCGTGAAGGCGCCGGCCACGACGGCTACCGCCACCTCGCCCCGGTGCGGGCGGAGCCACCGTTCGAAGCGGGCGGCACGAGCTCCGGCCGGAGGAGCCAGCCCGGCCTCCAGGACCGGGCCGGGCAACGGGGCCGGCCCGACCGGCGGGGCGGTTCCGCTCGGGCCGGTCGATGCGACCCTCGCACTGCCGGTGGTCCCGGGACCGTTGCTCATCGCTCTCCTCTTGACCCTGCGGGCTGTAGGTTCCGGCGCGACCTCCGAAACCACCTGAATCCGCCCGAGAATCCCCCACCCGCCGCGGGGATTCCGCCGCGGCCGACGCGGGTCCGCGGGGAACAGCCGAAAGGCGTAACGCTGTTCCGGTCGTCAGCTCGGCCCCACCGCGCATCGGCCCCGGCCCCTCTCCGTCCGGGGTCGCTCCGCGTCACGTGTGCGCTTCTCGTACCGGGGACCACCCGGATCCGCCGGGCCGGCCCACCGTGACCACCCGGGTCACCTCTCCCCGACCGCCCTGAAGGCCGTCCAAGATCCCCAAAGACGCGTATCCCCGGAACGTCCAGCACGCCACCCGCTACACTGGCGGCGGCGAACCGGTCTTCACCGTCCGATCGCCGACCTGTCCGAAGGTGTCAGGAGCGGTCCCGCGTGCGGCGCCGTCCCGGGTACATCCAACGACAGATCCCCGCCTTCGTAGCTCAGGGGATAGAGCACCACTCTCCTAAAGTGGGTGTCGCAGGTTCGAATCCTGCCGGGGGCACAGCATCAGCCAGGCGCTTTCTGATAAAGGGCCAGGTCAGGGCATACGCCCGGCCTGGCCCTTCTTCGTGCCCTCCCGCGCTGGTCACGCTCTCCCCCGCTCCCTCCCGCTCTGAGTACGTGAGCGCGTTCCCGAATCTTCCCCAGATGATCACGCGAAAGCCGCAAGCGGGGGCCGAGCGCGGAGAAGGGGTCCCCCGCTGAAGCGGAGGGCCGCCGCGCGCCTAGGGCGTGTGTCGACGGCGGCAGACGGCGGGGGCGCGTCGAGCACCTGGTACAGCATCGAGGGAGACGCCCGCCGAACCGTGCACGCCGGGCCGCCCGGAGGGTGGGCGTACGCGTCAGGGCGGGCGCCGCGGTCTCATCGACCTGAACGTCCACCCCCGGTGGGTCGCCCGTGCGGTCAGGGGTGGGTCATTCGCGGACCTGGGCGTCCACGGCCGGACGCGGGTCCGCGCTGTCCTCGCCCAGGGCCGCGAGGAGGCGCAGCGCGTCCTGGGCTGCGCTGTCTGGTGCGGCGGACAGCACCAGCAGTTCCATGCCCGAGTCGCCCGGCAGTGCGAAGTTCTCCTGGTGGAGTTCCAGCAGTCCGACCAGCGGGTGCCGGTACGCCTTGCGCCCGTGTGTGCGGGCGGACACCTCCGCGCGGGCCCAGAGGCGGCGGAAGCGCTCGCTACCCATCGACAACTCGCCGATGAGGGAGGCAAGTCGGGGATCGTCGGGGTATTCGCCTGCGGCCAGGCGCAGGTGCCCGACCACGTCGAGGGTGCAGCCGTCCCAGTCCGCGTAGAGGCCGCGCTCCGCCTCCTCCAGGAAGATGTGCCGGGCGGTGTTCAGGCCGGGTATGTCCCGGCCGAAGAGGAGGCCGGCGAGGCGGTTCCCGGCGAGCACGTCCAGGCGGTGGTTCATGATCAGTGCGGGTGCGTCGGTGACCAGATCGAGGACGCGCAGCAGCTCCGGCCGGACCCGCCCGCCCGGCGCCTTCGCGCGGGGGCGGCGCTTCTGGGCGAGCCGGCAGAGGTGGTCGCGTTCGGTCTCGTCGAGGCCGAGGACGCGGGCGAGCGCGTCGAGGACCTGCCCGGAGGGTCGGGTGGCGCGGCCCTGCTCCAGGCGTACGTAGTAGTCGACGCTGACGCCGGACAGGTGCGCGACCTCTTCGCGGCGCAGCCCCTCGACCCGGCGGCGGCTGTCGGTGGGGATACCGGCGGCGGCCGGATCGACCCGGGAACGCCGGGTCCTCAAGAAGCCCGCGAGATCGTCCATGGGCCCCAGTATGGCTTTCGTGACGCGCGTGAAGGTGGTCCTGCCGATACCAGGAAGTCCGGTCCGACGGAGCGGGCGCCCCTGAACACCTGCCGCCGCGGCGTCCAGGATCGAAGGCGCCCGGTCGGAAGCATCCGGTCGGGGGCAACCGGTCCGAAGGAGTTCCCCATGAACACGCTGATCGTCTACGCCCACCCGGAGCCGAAGTCGCTCAACAGCTCGCTGAAGGACCTTGCGGTGTCCACGTTGGAGGGTGCCGGGCACGAGGTCCGGGTGAGCGATCTGTACGCGATGAACTGGAAGGCGGTCGTGGACGCCGCGGACTACGGCCCCCATGCCTCCACTCCGCTGAAGGTCGCTGCGGACTCGGGGCGGGCCTTCGAGGCCGGGTCGCTCACCCCGGACGTCCTCGCCGAGCAGGAGAAGCTGCTGTGGGCCGACACGATCATCTTCCAGTTCCCGCTGTGGTGGTACACGATGCCCGCGATCCTCAAGGGCTGGGTGGACCGGGTGTTCACGTACCGGTTCGCGTACGGCGTCGGCGCGCACAACGAGACCCAGTACGGTGAGCGTTTCGGTGAAGGCACCCTGGCGGGCAAGCGGGCGCTGCTGTCGGTGACCGCGGGAGGCTCGGAGTCGCACTACTCCGCGCGGGGCATCAACGGCCCCATCGACGATCTGCTGTTCCCGATCCAGCACGGCATCCTCTACCACCCGGGCGTCGACGTGCTGCCGCCGTTCGTGCTGTACGGCATCGACCGGATGACCGCCGAGGAGTACGAGGACATCGCCAAGGGCTGGGAACAGCGCCTGCTCACCCTGGAGTCGACCGAGCCGATCGCGTTCCGGCGGCAGAACTTCGGCGACTACGAGATCCCCTCGCTGCAGTTGAAAGAAGGGCTGGAGCCCGCAGGCCGCACGGGTTTCGGGCTGCACGTGCGCGGCTGACCTCCGCCTCGCCATGTCCGTCCCGTTCGACTTCTCGTTGCCGCTGTTCACCCGGTTCGACGGGGCCCGGCACGCGGATGAGGCTACCTCTCCACTTCCGCGAGCAACTCCCCGATCACCCGCCGGGCGTTGGCCGCCATGACCGGGTTCGTCGTGCGGTAGTGGGCGAGTTCGGGCAGCGCGACGGAGAGCGCCCAGCCGCGCGCCCGCCGCCAGGTCGCCGCGTCGGCGTCCAGTGCGGTACGGAACCGGGGGCGGGCGTCGGCGGGGAGCAGGTACCAGGCGGCGATCAGGTCGAGCGCCGGGTCGGCGAGGCCCATGCAGCCGAAGTCGATGACGGCGCCCAGCCCGCCCTCCTTGATGAGGATGTTGCCGGGCTGGAGGTCCCCGTGGGACCAGACCCCCGGCCCGTCCGGCGCGGGGGCCGACAGGGCCGCCTCCCACACGGCGATGGCGGTGTCCGCGCCCCGGCCGTCACCCGAGATCTCGCCCAAGACCCCGCGCAGACCCTCTGCCGTCCTGCGGGTGTCGGCGTCCCGGGCGACCAGGGCTTCACAGCGGTACGCGGGCGGAGCTCCGGCCGAGTCGACGCGGCGCAGCGCGGAGATGAACTGGGCAAGATCAGAGGCTAGTTCGCCACTGGGATGTGTATCGCCCGCACACGGGCCGTGTTCGCCGTTCTCAGGTCCCAACCACCCGGCCAGCGGCTCTCCTTCGAGCCAGCGGCATACCGACCAGGACCACGGGTAGCCCTCCCCCGGACTCCCCTGGGCGAGCGGGGCGGGGATCGGGACGGGAAGGTGCTCGGCGAGGCGGGGAAGCCATTGGTGCTCCTTCTCCGCGTCCCGCGCGCCTCCCTCCCCGAGCGGGAGCCGTACCGCCATCGCTCCCCCGAGCCGGTAGACGGCGTTCACCGTGCCGTGGGCGCCGGTCCGGTGGACGGGGAGCCCGGCCCACTGCGGGAACTGCGCGGCGACCAGGGCCCGTACAAGATTTTCGTCACAGAGCATGAGCCGATCGAATCGGCCGGGCGGTGCCGCCGCAACCGTATTCCGTGCCGGGCCCCGACGGCCGCCCGAACCCCTGCCACCTGCGGAAACCCGCAGCGTCGAGGGCGTCCGGAAGCAGCTGCGGAAAACCGTTGGGCCCGGGGCCCTACGTGCCGCACCCTCGTGCACATGAACGAGCGAAGTGAGCGCCCCGACCGCGACGACCGACGCCCCGTCCTCGTGCTGCCGCCCCGGCTCACCGCGTCCGCCCGGTCGCTGGCCGCCGCGGCGGTGCGGCGCGGGCTGCGGACCGTGGAGCCGGGCGGCACCGGAATAGCGCAGGCGCTGCGGGAGTCGGCGTACGGCATCGCGCACCTGCACGCCGGGCCCGGCTTCGCCGACGCGGTGGCACCGGTACTCGGGATCGCCCTGCTGGAGGCCCCGGCCGACTGGCTCGCGAGGCTGCCGATCGGCTTCACACGGCGGGAGATCCGGTCGATGCCGATCCGCGAGGCGTACGGGCTGCGCAGGCCGGTGTTCGTGAAGTCGCCCAACGACAAGAGCATCCCGGCCCTCGTGTACACGGACGGCTCCCGGCTGCCCGGCCCGGACGCGATCGAGCCGGAGACGCCGGTGCTGGTCAGCGAGGTGCTGACGTACGTCTGCGAGTACCGGCTGTACGTCCTCGACGGGGCCGTGCACACCGCGAGCCGGTACGCCGAGCGCGGGCGCCTCCTGCTCGCGGAGCCGTCGCCGGACGCCCTCGCCTTCGGCGCGGACCTGCTGGCCGCCCAGGCGGACTCGCTGCCGTCCGCGATCGTGGTGGACGTCGGGCAGGACGCGGACGGAGACTGGAGCGTGATCGAGGCGAACGCCGCCTGGGCGAGCGGCTGCTACGCCGCCGATCCGGAGCGGGCGCTGGACGTCGTGCTCCGGGCGGCCGGCCCCGCCGCGTCCCTGGACGCCGCCCACGACCAGGCCTTCGTACGGCCCGGAGCGGTACGGCCCGGAGCAGCGGCACGCCCTTGAGCGGCCCCGTCCGGAGCACCGGCGCGCTGAAGGCTGCCCCTCACCACCTCGTCGGCAGGCTGCCGAGGAACGGGGCGAGCCGGTCGGCGATCGTCCGGTCGTCGCGAGCCGAGGTGTGCCGGTCGCACCCGAGGAAGTCCAAGCCCGACTGATCGAGGAACCAGTAGTGCACCCCGCTGTCGCCGGCGTCGTTGCACGCCTCGACCACCTGCCGCACGTGCTCGGCGTTCACGTCGAAGCCGACGGCCACGAGGTGGGTGCCCACTCCGTAGAGCGTCCGCAGCTTCCGCAGGAACTCGACGTAGGAGGCGTGGAAGGCGGCCGCGAGGCTGTCGGGCGTCCACTGCTCACCGGGGGTGAGGCCGGAGAAGTCGTTGGAGCCGAGGTTGACCACCACGATCCGGGGGCGCCACGTCCCCGGGTTCTGCCAGACGTCGCCGTCCACGTTCAGCAGGGCGCGGTCGTAGTAGGTCCGGTACGTGAGGTCCGGGCAGATACCGGCGACGTTGCGCACCATGCCGAAGCCGGAGAAGCCGTTGATCTGGTAATCGGCGTCCAGTCGCCGGGCGGTGAGGGCGCCGTGGCTCACGTCGGCGTTGGTGCTCCGCCTGAGCTGCTCCGGATCGCAGTCGCGGGTGCCCGAGACATTGCCGTAGCCCACCGTGATGGAGTCGCCGATGAACTCGATCTGGCGTTCCCGAGGCGCGGGCTTGCTCAGTACGGCGCCCCCGGGCGCGGCGACGAAGCCTCCGAACGTGCTGGTGTCCCCCGGGGTGTCGTTGCGCTTGACGACCCGGACCGTGTGCTCGCCGTCCCGCAGGCCGTTGATCCAGTGCTTGGTGGCACCGGGTGTGACCAGGGTGGCCAGGGTGGTTCCGTCGATCTGGACGTCGTAGTCGGCGGCCGGGCAGTCGAGCACGACCCCGACTCCGGTCCCACGGAAGCGGCCCTCGAAGTACACCCCGGGCCAGCTGAACTGCACGGTCGCGCCGAGGTCCTTGACGCGCCCTGCGGTGTGCGCCTGTTCCAAGACGTTCGGTAAAGCGTGTTGCCGTTGCGGGCCGGACGGAGCCGCCGGTGCCGGGTCCGCCGGTGCCGGGTCCGCCGGTGCCGGGTCGCTGTCCTGGACGGTCATCCGCGTGCCACCTCCCCGGCCCTGTCGCGTCTCGGTGGTCACGGCCGAAGGTCCGGCATCGCGCTCCTGGATGTCAACCACATTTCGATCGACCGGGGCCGGTCGGGGAGCTCTGCACGCCCGTTGACCACGGAGCCCCCGCCCGGACCGGCTCTCCGCGCCGGGCACGGGGTGCCGCAGGTCAGCGCATTTCCTCCGGGCACGGGGTGCCGGGGCTGAAACGGTACGGCGCGGCCAGCTTGTAGACGCCCGCCTTGGGGGCGATCAGTTCGGTCCACTGGTCCCCGTGGGTCTCCTCGTCGACCGCCAGGAGACACCCGTTGACGTTGTCGAAGGTCTTCGGAGCGTCGCCGTCGTCCTTGGTGCGCTCCTTGGACTCCTCCGTCTCCTGCGGGCGGTCCAGGCCGTGGCCCTCCTCGTCGACGAGGGAGAGCCAGCGCGTGTAGGGCACCCGGATGAGGACGCGGCCCGCCTCCGGGACCCGGAGCGTGATCTCGTCGGCCTCGAAGTTCAGGACGGTGGTGGGCAGGTCGGCGAGCGGCGTGGGGTCCTCGACCCGGTACAGCTTCCAGTTCGCGTCGGCCCAGATCTGTTCCAGGTACGGCAGGCCCTCGCCGACCAGGGCGGCTTCCTGGGCGGCCCCACTGTCCGGGTCGCCCTTGGGCAGTACGACGTAGTGGACGGCCCAGCGGTCGAGCCACTCGCGGTAGTTGGTGCCGTCGAGGGTGTCGTCGTAGAAGAGGGGGTTGCGCTTCATGTCGGCCTGGCGGTTCCAGCCCCGGGCGAGGTTGACGTACGGCGCGAGGGCGGAGGCCTCACGGTGGCTGCTCGCGGGGACGACCTCGATCCGGCCCTTGGTCGCGCCGACCACTTGGAGCTGGTTGACCAGCGGCGCCAGCTCGCGCGCCCAGGAGGCGGTGGGCGCGGTGCGGACGATGTCGGCGACGCTCTTGAAGCCGATCCAGAAGTTGAGGCCGACGATGGCGATCACCAGGGCGTACCAGCGGCGGGTGCGCGGCACCGTGAACGGCAGCGCGGCCAACAGCACGACTCCGGCGAAGAGCATCGCCATGCGCGTGATGTTGGACCCGATCTGGGAGTCCACGAAGTAGGTGGCGAGCGTGCCGAGGCCGTAGACGGCGGACGCCGTGCGGACCGTCTTCCACTCGCGGGGCACGAGCACGAAGACGAACAACGCGAAGAGGAACGGCAGCGACAGCGTGCCCACCGACATCGGCTGGGTGCCGGAGAAGGGGAAAAGCCACGAGGAGAGGCCGACCACCGCCACCGGGGGCAGCCCGATGGCGTACGCGCCGGGGCGCCGCTTGTGCAGGAAGAGCGCGGCGGCCACCACGCCCAGGAACAGGCCGGCGACCGGGCTGGAGGCGGTGGCGAGCCCGGCGAGCGGGGCCGCGACGGCCGCCTTCGCCCAGCGCCGGTACCGCCAGCGGTACGGCCAGCAGAACACCGCGGCGACGGACCCGAGCGCGAACATCATGCCGAGCCCGAACGTCACCCGCCCCGACAGTGCGTTGCACAGGTACGCGAAGACCCCGGCGAGCGAGCAGACGAGCGGGTTCCGCACAGCCTTGACCCGCACCAGGATCAGCGCGGTCAGCCCGGCGGAGACGGTGCCCGCGAGCATCATCGTCGAGCGGACGCCGATGAGGGACATCAGGTACGGCGAGACCACGCTGTACGAGACGGGGTGCATGCCCCCGTACCAGGCGAGGTTGTACGCGGTGCCGGGGTGCTGGCCGACGAACTCGGCCCAGGCGTCCTGCGCCGCGATGTCTCCGCCGCTGTTGGCGAAGAAGAAGAACCAGAGGACGTGTGTGACGGCGGCGGCGGCCGTCGCGATCGTGACGGGGTGGCGCGTCAGCCGGCGGAGCAACGTGCCCGGGGCAGCGTCCGAGGCCGCGTCCGGGGCCGTGTCCGAGGCCGTGTCCGAGGCCGTGTCCGGGCACTCGCGCGAGCCGTCGCGCGCCGTACTGTCCGCGGTGGCCGCGTCGTCCTCGGCGGCCGTGTCGTCCGCGCTGCCCTCGGTGGCCGCGTGTGATTCGGGTTCCGGGGCCGTCGCATCCGGGGTGCGCTGGGTCGGCAGCAGGTCCGCAGGCGCTACGAGGTCGGGCGGCACGACGAGATCCGCCGGAGTGACGGGTCCCGCGGGACCCGTCGCGCCACCGGTCCCGGGGCTGTCGGTGCCCCCCGGCTTCCGGTCTCTCCCACTGTCCGCCTCGCGGCCGGGCCTCGGCTCCGCGGTGGTCACTACGGCTCTCCCCGTCATCCGCCGGCCCGGTGCGTCCCCGGCGACCGCCGTCCTGCGGGACGCGCCCCGCGCCCGCCCGCCGCCCCAGCCGTCCGGCCCGCTCGGCCTTTCCGGCCTTCCGGCTGCTCGGTCTGTTCGTCTGTTCGGTCTGTTCCGGGACGCTAACACGTACCAAGCGGACGGAAGAGGGACGGGGGGTACCGGATCGGTACCCCCCGTCCCTCTTCCCGCAGGCCGGACCGGCCGTCAGCCGATCCGGGAAAGCTTGGCCCCGATACCGGGCTCGCTCAGGTCCTGGGCCAGGGCGACCGGCACCTTCACCTGGCTGGTGCCCTCGCCGACCGTCAGCGTGCCGACCCGGGTTCCGGCCGCCGCCTCGTGCGGCACGGTCTTGCCGTCGTCGGTGAGTTCCAGCTTGACCGTGAGCCCGCCCCAGCCGACCGCCTTGACGTCCTTGGTGGCCACGACCTGCGTGGTGGTGCCGAGCCCGTCGTCGACGACCCCGACGACCTGGCCCTTCTTCACGATCGTGGCGCCCTTGAGGGCGTCCTCGGTCGCCAGCATGACGGTCTTGCTGACCCGGTTGACCTCGTCGATGATCGACACGCTGTCGTACTGGCCGAGGATCGCGCCGACGATCAGCTGGTCGGTCCCGTCGATCATCTTGTGGGCCGCGAAGAGCAGGTTGCCGCCCGCCTTGGTGGTGGAGCCGGTCTTGATGCCGAGCGCCCCGTTGAAGGGGACCAGGTGGTTGTAGTTGGGCCAGAGCTTGCCGGTGGGGTCCGTCCAGCTCGGCAGGATGGTGATCTCCATCAGCGCCGGGATCTCGACCAGCTTCTCCCCGAGCTTCACCAGGTCCTCCGCGGTACTCACGGTGGTGGCGTTGAGGCCGGAGGGATCGGTGTACGTGGTGTTCGTCATCCCGAGCTCCTTGGCGGTGGCGTTCATCTTCTCGACGAACGCCGCCTCCGAGCCCGCGTCCCACCGGGCCAGCAGCCGCGCGATGTTGTTGGCCGAAGGGATCATGATCGCGGAGAGGGCGTCGCGCTGGGTCAGCACGTTCCCCTCCTTGACGGTGTCCAGCGTGGACTCGCCCTCGGAGGAGAGCTTGCCGTCCGACTCGCCCTTCGCGTCGACCTTGATCGACGCCCCGTCCTCACCCTTCTTCATCGGGTGGTCCTTGAGCACGATGTACGCGGTCATGGCCTTCGCCACACTCGCGATCGGCACCGGCTTCTGCTTTCCGAACGAGCCGACCTTGCCCAGGCCGGTCGCCGCCATGTACCCCTGGCCCTGGTCCGGCCACGAGAGGTCGGGGGTGGCGCCGTCGAAGGTGTACGTCGGCGTCGTCGTGACCGCGAGCGTGGGGTCCGGCAGCGGCCTGAACATCTGTACGACTGCAAACACGATCAGCAGCAGGACGACGAGCGGCGTCCAGATCTTGACCCGCCGGACCGCCGTACGCACCGGGGTCTCCCTCGGCGGCGGGGTGTTCGTCAGCTCGGCGAGCAGGTCCAGCGGCGGCTTCGGAGGCAGCGGCAGCGACCGGGTCCGGTCGGGCTCGCCCTCGGCGGGCGTGCCGAGGGCCGGCGTGACCGTGGGACCGACGACCGGACCCTGCGGATCGGGCCGACGCGGCGCGGGCGCCGACCGTACGTCGTCCGAGCGCAGCGGTACGAAGGTGCTGGTGCGCTCCGAGGTGCTCTCGGCCTCCGGGTCGGGCTTCGGGTCGGACTTCGGGTCGGACTTCGGGTCGGGCTTCGGGTCAGGCTTCGGCTCGGAGCCCTCGCCGGTCTCCCGCTTCGGGTCCTGCTTCGGGTCCTGCTTCACCAGGGCTTCGCGCTTGGGGATCTTCAGCGCGGTGGTGGGCTGGTCGAGCCGGGGGCGGACCGACTTGAACACGGCGGTGGGCTGGTCGACACCGGTGCCGCCCGCGTCCTCCTCGTCGGTCTCCGCCTCGCTGTCGACGTCGACGTCGGCGTCGCCGCCGGTCGCCGCCTCGGCGGGCTCGGCGGAAGGTCCGGTGCCCGTGGGCGCCGACGCCGGTTCGGTGGGCGTGGCCTCCTCACGGGTACGGGGCACCTGGGCGCCGGCCGTCGCCACCTCGGCCTTCTCGGCCTTCTCGGGCTTCTCGGGCTTCTTCCCGGCCTCGGGCTCCGCGTCCTCGGCGGACTCCGTGGCGCCCTCGGACTTCTGGTCCTCGGCGGACTTCTGGTCCTCGGTGGGCTTCCCGGCCTCGGCGGGGCTGTCGTCCTTGCCGACCCAGGCGGCGACCGCACGGCGAAGCCGCGTGTCGCCCTCGCCCTCGCCCTCGCCCTCGCTTTCGGCGGAGTCGCTCGCGGCAGCGTCGCCCGAGGCCTCCCCGGTGACCTCCGGAGCCTCGTCGTCGGCCGAGTCCGTACCGGCGGCAGGGGCGCTCGGGGAGCGCTCCTGCGCGCCGGAGGCGCCCGACGGTGCGGAATCGGCCCCAGAGGGCTCTGTGGGGCCTTCAGGGGCCTCTGCCGCCCCGCCCTCGGCCCCGGTGGCGTCCGCCGTCGCGTCGGCTTCCGGAGCCGCCGCGCCGTCCGCGTCCCCGTCGTCGGCGGCGGACTCGGCCTCGGTCCTGACCTCGGAGTCGGCTTCGGTCCCGGCTTCGGTACTGGCTTCGTCCGCCGACGGGACCGGAACCCGGAAGCGGAACACCGTGGTGGCGGAGTCCTGCCCCGCACCGGCCTCCGACTCCTCGACGGCCTCCGGCTCCGCGTCCGGCTCCGTGCCCGGCTCCGCGTCCGTGTCCGGCTCCGCGGGGGTGCCGGACGCGGGGGTGTTGGACGTGCCGTCCGCGGGGGAAGCGCCGTCCGTCCCGGAACCGGGATCGCCGTCCGCCGCGTCACCGACTGTGTCGTCGCTCGGTCCGGCGGGTTCACGGAACACGGAGAGCCTGGGGTCGTGTTCCTCCGGAGCTGTCCCCGAGAACTTCCGCTGCTCCGACTTGCCGGGGGACTCGCCCGCCACCAATGCCTCCTCTTAAAGCCGCGGGGACTGCCCCCGCTGTCCGAACCGTGTACCAGTGTCCTGTGTGAACCCTGGCTTCAGCTGCTAGACGAGAACGACATACCTACTGGTTCCCGTACAAAGCTGGCAGGCGCTCTCGACAGACAGTTGTGAGAGGGGTCACCCTGTCACTCATCCACGCGGGGAGGCATGGATGGGCAGGAGCCGCAGAACAATTCCGGAAGAGCTTTTGTTGCTCGCTCTGGACCCGACCACGGGTACCACGGCGCAGCCGCAGTCGCTCGACCTCGGCCTCGCCGGAGCACAGCTAGTGGAGCTGGCTCTGGCAGGTCGGATAGCCCCTGACGGGGATCGTATCGCCGTGGTGATGCCACGGCCGACTGGAGATCCGACACTGGACTCCGCACTGGAACTGCTGCGCAGACGCGGCAGCCCGGTACGGGCGGTCCACTGGATCGGCGGACCCCGATTGGGGCTCCGTCAGGTCTATCTCGCTCATCTGGAGCGGTGCGGCATGGTGCATGCCGTGGCGGGCCAGATGTGCGGAGTGCTGCCGACGACTCGCTACCAGGCGACGGACACGGCGGTCAGCCGGGACATCAGATCCCGGCTGGACAGTGCGATCCGCACCGGCGTACCGCCGGACCCGCGGACCGCGGCGCTTGCCGCGCTGGCCCACGCGGTCGGACTCGGTAAGCACCTGTACCCGGGGAACGAGGGGCGTTCATCACGCTCCCGCCTCCGGGACCTGATCAGGCACGACCCGATGGGCGGTCTCGTGGCGCATGCCGTGATGGACGTCCAGAGCGGCGCGGGCGCACAGCCCCGCCGCAACCAGCAGGCAGCGGGAGTGCCGTTGCAGCCGCAAGCACGTCGCGGCAGCATGGCGCAGAGCGCCGTCGGCTGAACGCTGCGAGCTTGACGCAGTGAGCTGAACGGCGGTGCGCCGCGCGGGACATCCGTGCTGCGCACCGTTTCGAAGGCCCGTGCGGGAGACCGCGCGGTCAATCCCATACCGCCGTGCCGACGTCCACGAAGACCCGGTTCGGGAGCCGCACCACACGCGGGGCAGCCGGTCTTCCGGCTGCCCCGCGTGCTTGCGTTCCCCGTTTCCCAGCGAAGCGAGGGCCAAGGGTGGCAATCTGCTGAGAAGTAGATACGCACAGCAACACAGCCGGAGGTGCCGTTTCCGTGCCGTCCACCGTCAATCCCACCGTCAGGCGACGTCGGCTGGGCCAGGAATTGCGCCGCCTGCGCGAGCAAAAGGGCATGACCGCCGAAGAGGTGGCCGACCGCCTGCTGGTCTCCCAGTCGAAGATCAGCCGGCTGGAGAACGGCCGCCGTTCCATCAGCCAGCGTGACGTCCGAGACCTCTGCGGGGTCTACGAGGTCGAGGACCACCGCATCGTCGACTCCCTCATGCAGATGGCGAAGGACTCGCGCCAGCAGGGCTGGTGGCACGCGTTCGGCGACATCCCGTACAGCGTCTACATCGGCCTGGAGACCGACGCCGAGTCGTTGCGCGGATACGAACCGCAGGTCATCCCGGGCCTGCTCCAGACGCGGGCCTACTCCGAGGCGCTGATCACCGGCGCCCTCCCGGAGGCACCGTCGGCCGACATCGAGAAGAGGGTGAACGTCCGGGCCCGGCGCCAGGACCGGATCAACGACCCCGAACGGCCGTTGCGGCTGTGGGTCGTCATAGACGAATCGGCGTTGCACCGCACGGTCGGCAGCAAGCACGTGATGATCGAGCAGCTGGAGCACCTCGTCGCCTGCTCGAAGCTGCCGCACGTGACGGTGCAGGTGCTGCCGTTCGAGATGGGCGCGCATCCAGGCATCAACGGGCAGTACGCCATCCTGGAGTTCCCCGACACGGCCGACTCCAGCGTGGTCTACATCGAGGGCGTCACCAGCGACCTCTATCTGGAGAAGGCGAACGACGTGCAGCGGTACAGCGTCATGTACGAGCACCTCCGGGCCCAGGCGCTCAACGTCGAGCAGAGCCGGCAGTTCATCGGCGAGGTCGCGAAGAAGTACACCGACTGAGCGGACGAAGCGGGTCAACTCCCCTGATCACAGGGGCGTGAACCGGTCACCCCGCTATAGCGGGTCATGTGCGACATGCAGCAAAGTGACGTGAGGGGCGACGGCACGATACACCGTCGCCACCTCACCAGGTAAGAGTTCATTGGCAATTGCCATCCGGTCGAGTGAACGGCATCTTCAGCCGAGGGAGTTGGCGAGTAGCGTCGATCACGCCAGCTGAAAGCAGTCTGGTGCGAGGCTCACGATCAACTCATCGAAACCGGAGTGAACATGGCTATCTTCCAGGGTGCTACGGACATGTGGACCAAGTCGTCGTACTCCGGCGGCAACGGCGCCTGTGTCGAGGTCAAGTCCCCTGTCGCGCTCTCCATCGCGGTCCGCGACTCGAAGGTGACCGAGGGCCCCTCGATCACCTTCGTGCCCGGCGCTTGGAACGCGTTCGTGCGGGACGTCGCGGAGCGCACGCTCGACGTCTGAGACCGGTGAGTTCTCCGGTCCGCTCCCGTGCCGCCCACCCAGCCCTCTCGACCGGCCCGCCGTCCTGGCCGAGAGGGTTCGGCGTCACCCGCTCCGTACGGAGCGCTCGAACAGGGTGAACCGAGCGGCACGCGCGCATCACCGGTGCGCCGCACGGCGACCCGGGGCGTTCACGCACCCCGGCCGCACGGAACGGCGTGAGGACATCGCCGCACGGTTACGACCGTCGGCACACTCGGGCGGGAACCGGCCGCCGCTCCGGCTCTGCTCCGGCTCTGCCGGATGTCGACCGACCAAGTTCCCCCCTCCTCGACCGCACGGGACCCGCATCCCGTGCGGTCTTGCCGTTCGTACGCCGGCGAAGCTTCGCGGCGACGGTGCGAATGCGAACTGCGGCCGACAGCAAGGCCGTTGACGCCCGACCGGAGCCGGTACGCCCCCTCGGGCGGTAGGACCCCGAGCGGCACGCCCCCTCGGGCGGTACGACCCTTCGGCCGGTACGCACCCGCGCCGCCTGCGCCCGCCCGCGTCGTCCGCGTCGCGCGCGACGCCTGCGTTCAATGGTTCGGACAGCCTGACGAAGTGCCCGCCCATCGTGTGGCCCTCCTCACTTCCGCACAACGGGCCACTGGGTCAAGAACAAGTAAAACTGTTCGGAGTGCTGATCTGCGTTCACATTCATGACCGCCTATCCCTTGACCCCACCCTCAGGGAAGCGGTTCAATCCCCCAAGTCCCCGTAACCCGCGCGGGGTACCGCTGAACGGCCGTACTGACGAAGAGCGTTCCCGTTCACAAGGCGGACCCCTGGAGGGGTACATGAACAGTCTCGACTGGACCGTACTCATCGGATACTTCGGTGTGATGGTCGCGATCGGACTCTGGTCGCACAAGCGCGTGGACACCGTCGGCGACTTCTTCACGGCCGGCGGAAAGATGCCGTGGTGGCTGTCCGGCATCTCGCACCACATGTCGGGGTACAGCGCGGTGATGTTCACCGGCTACGCCGGCATCGCCTACACGTACGGGGTCACTTCCTTCGTCACGTGGTCGCTCCCGATCGCCATCGGCATCTTCATCGGCGCGAAGCTCTTCGCTCCCCGGCTCAACCGGCTGCGCTCGCGGCTGCGGGTCGCCTCGCCGCTGGAGTACCTGAAGAACCGCTACAACGTGGAGACCCAGCAGGCTCTCGCCTGGTCCGGTCTGCTGCTGAAGATCGTGGACGTCGGCGCAAAGTGGGCCGCCATCGCCACCCTGCTCTCCGTCTTCACCGGGCTCACCATCACCCAGGGCATCCTCATCACCGGTGTGGTGACCGCCATTTACTGCACGGTCGGCGGGCTGTGGGCCGACGCGCTCACCGAGCTGGGGCAGTTCGTCATCCAGCTCTGCGCCGGACTCGCGATGCTGATCGCCGTGATGGGCAAGCTGGACGGCTTCTCCACCCTGTGGACGGTCTGGGACAAGCTCCCCGACGGTCACGCCGACCCGACCGCCGGTCCGTACACGGTGACGTTCCTGCTGGCGTTCCTCTTCATCAAGACGTTCGAGTACAACGGCGGTATGTGGAACCAGGCACAGCGGTACATGGCCACCGACTCGGCGCACTCCGCGACGCGTTCGGCCCGCCTCTCCGCCGCCCTGTGGTTCGTCTGGCCCGTCGTGCTGTTCTTCCCGATGTGGTGCGCACCGCTGCTCGTCCACGCGCAGAAGCCGGACGCCTCGGACAGCTACGCCCTGATGACCGAACAGCTGCTGCCGCACGGCCTGTTGGGCCTGGTGATCGTCGGCTTCTTCTCGCACACGATGGCCATGTGCTCCTCGGACGCCAACGCCATCGCCGCCGTCTTCACCCGTGACATCGCGCCGACCCTCTCCAAGGCGGCGCGCGGCTGGAACGAGCGCGTCGGTCTGATCGCGGCCCGCTGGACCACGATCACCTTCCTCGCGCTGTCGATGGCGGTCGCCACGCAGGTCAGCTCTCCGACCTTCAAGGACATCATCACCGTCGTCATCAAGTGGGTCGCCGGACTGATGGGCCCGATCGCCATCCCGTTCATGCTCGGCCTGCTGCGTACGTTCCGGAAGTCCGGGCCGACCGCGGCGCTGACCAGCTGGGCGATGGGGCTGCTCGCGTTCTGGCTGGTCAACTACCCGATCAACTGGGCCGTGGACGGCGGTGTCCCGCTCCAGTACCAGGTCTCGGTGCCGCTCGCGGTGTCGCTGATCCTGTACATCGTGATCGGCTTCGTGAAGCCGGAGGACACCCCCGAGCGTGACGCGGTGCTCGCCCGCATCAACGAGGACGGCGACGACGGTTCGGCCGCCGCGTCCCTCCCCGCCCAGGGCGGCCCGGCCACGGACGCCGCCCCGGTCCGGGACTGACACCCCCCGCCCCGGCGCTTCGGGGCACGCGGCGCCGGGACACGCACGTACGCGCGCGGGCCGGTGGTTCCCCGGCGGCGGCCGAAAGGCGGTCGCCGCCGGGAACCACCGGCCCGCGCCCGATACGGGGACCCGCAGGCGATACGGCGGCCCTCAAGGTGCGGCGAACCAGCAGGAGGCGAAGAGCTCCCACGGGTCGTCGCGCTTGCGCATCTCGGCGTCGATGCGGCGCAGCGCGGCCTCCCGGGGAATGCCCCACGGGACGACCCATTCACCCTCCCGGGCACTCATGTCGCCGACCTGGACCCCGGAGTCGATCATGTCCCCGATCAGTCGCAAGGTGAGCATCCGGACCGCTTCCTCGCTCGATCCGGCCGGTACGAGCGACTCCGCCGCATCGTGCACGAGGAAGAGGTAGACCGAGGAGGTCCGGCAGTAGCGGAGGAGGTAGTCCAGCTCCTCGGCGTACTCCCGAGCGCTGCCGCCATGGCGGGTCATGTCGCCGCCACCCGGCATACCACCGCCAGCGCCTCGCGCACCGCTCCCGGGATGTCCGTCACCGGGAAGCGCGCGTGGCGCACCACGCGTTCGCGGTCCACGACCAGCACCGCCCGCTTCAGCCGCAGGGCCTGCCCGGCGCGGAACACCGGGAGCCGCAGGGCGGCGGCGAGGCGCAGGTCGACGTCCGAGAGCAGGGAGAAGGGGACTCCCTCCTCGACAGCGAACATCCTCTGTTCGTCGGGGCGTTGGGTGCTCACGCCGCGCACCTCGGCGCCGGCCGAGCGGAATTCGTCGTACGCGTCCCGGAACAGCCGGTTCTCCAGGGTGCATCCGACCGTTCCGGGGATGTCCGACCAGCCCTCCGGCAGCGAGCCCGGGCTACCGGTCGCCGGGTAGCAGAACAGGACGGTGGCCGCGGTCCCGGCCACCGGGTCCAGCGGTTCGCCGTCCCGGTGTCCGGGCAGTTCGAGCCCGGGCAGCCGCTCGCCCACCAGGCTCTCCACCCGCCGGGCCTCCGCGCTCTCCTCGTCGGCGGTGCCGTTCAACGAGCCGTCGCCCAGCAGCCATCGGTCCGCCCAGTCCTGCATGGAGAGCAGCACGGGCAGCAGCCCTCGCCCGCGTTCCGTCAGCCGGTATTCGTACCGCACCGGGCCGCTCTGGTAGGGAACCTTCTCCAGGATCTCCGCGTCCACCAGGTGCGCGAGGCGCTCGGCGAGCACCTTCCGGGAGATCCCCAGCTCCTTCTGGAGCGTGTCGAACCGGTGGTGCCCGCGCGCCGCTTCCCGCAGCAGGAGCAGGCTCCACCAGTCGCCGACCACCGCCGCCGCCTGCGCGATCGCGCAGGCGGCGTCGCGCTCGGGCACCGCCTTGACCATGGTTCTCCTACCTCCCGGACAGCGTGTCCGGCTTTGGGTCCATCTTGCGCCATCGGGTCAGTTCCGGATAGAAACTCACTCGGACCGAGTGAGTTCCGATAAGAGACCCACAGGGGGCGGCGCTGAATGAGCGAGACGAGAACGGTTCCGAAGGCCGAGCGCGGCGGCCCCGCACCCGCGGGGCCTGCCAAGGCCGTGTTCTGGCGCTACTGGGCCGCCTCCACGGTCAGTGACGCGGGCACCGCCGTCACCACCCTCGCGCTGCCGCTGGTCGCGCTCACGGTCCTCGACTCCTCGGCGCTCCAGGTCACCCTGCTCGCCGCCGCCGGACAGATCTCCTGGCTGTTGCTCAGCCTCCCGGCCGGAGTGGTCGCCCAGCGCGTTCCGCTCCGCCGCCTCCAGGTCACTCTCGACCTCGTGCGGTTCCTCGCCGTCGGATCCCTTCCGCTCGCCTGGTGGCTCGACCGGCTCAGCTACCCGCACCTGCTGCTCGCGGCACTGGTCACCGGCGCCGCGACGGTGCTCTTCGACATCGGCAACTCGACGTTCCTGCCCGCGGTCGTCCCGGCCCGCCAACTCGCCGACCGCAACAGTCTGGTATCCGGCACGCGCGCCGTCACCGAGACGGGAGGGCCGTCCGGGGGAGGTCTGCTGGTGCATGCGGCGGGCCCGGTCGGCGCGCTCCTCGTGGACGCGGCGAGCTATCTGCTCTCCGCCCTGCTGCTGCGTACGCTCCCCGAGCGCCGCCCCACCGCGACCGCCGGAAGCGGCACGTTCCGGCTGATCCGTGAGGGCTGGACGTACGTGACGCGGCACCCGGTGATGCGGCCCTGCATGATCTGGGCGACCGCCACCAACTTCGCCTGCGCCGCCCTGGTGGCCCTCACGCCCCTCTACCTGGTCCGTGAGGCCGGACTCACGCCCGTACAGCTCGGCCTGGTGCTGGCGACGGACGGGATCGGCGCGCTCGCCGGATCGGCCGTGGCGGTCCGGCTGACCCGCCGGGCCGGTACCGCTCGGGGGCTCGTCGTCACTTCGCTGGCCGGCGGCGTCGCCACCCTGCTCGTTCCGCTGACCACGTCCGCCGCGGACGCGTACTGGTTCGCGCTGGGCAACGCGGGATTCGCCTTCGGTGTCGTCATCGGGTCGATCACCACGCGCACCCACCGCCAGACCGAGTCCCCGCCCGAGCTCCTTTCCCGCGTCATGGCCACCGTCCGCTTCGTCTCCTGGGGCGTCCAGCCGCTCGGTGCCCTCTTCGCCGGTCTGCTCGCCACGTACGCCGGAACCCACGCGGCCCTGTGGACGGTGTGCGCCACGGCGCTGCTGCCGGCGCTGTACCTGCTCTCGGTCCCGTTGGGCCGCCGCAGGGACCTCGTCTGAGGTTCCCGGCGCGGCCGGGGGCCGCCGAGCGGGAGCGGACCGGCCGGGCGGACCGTCACACCGCGCCAGTCGCTCTCTCCTCGGCGGGCTCCGCCTCGGAGACCGGGTAATCCGGCCCGCCCGCAGGGGCGGCGGCGCGCAGGGCGGCTTCGACCCGGCGGTTGCCGGTCATGGTCGCGGTGACCGCGGTCATCGCCAGGAGCAGGCCGCCCGCGGCGTAGAGCGGAGTGCGGATGCCGTAGGCGGTGGCCAGCCAGCCGCCGAGGAAGGCCCCGACGGGGGCCGCGCACATGGCCAGCATGCGGGAGGTGGACGCGACCCGGCCCATGAGGTGGGCGGGGACGATCGCCTGCCGGAGGGAGGGGGCGATCACCATCGTGGCGCCCATCCCGGCCCCGCAGACGGCGAGCGCCGATCCGGCCACGTACGGGTTCGGGGCGGCGGCCAGGCCCAGGACGGCAAGCCCTTCGACGGCGGCCGTGCAGGTCAGAGCGGCGCCGGTGCCCAGGCGCCGGCCGAGGTGGGAGGCGATGCCCGCACCGAGCAGACCGCCGGTGGCCTCAGCCGTGAGGAGGAGGCCGAAGCCGTAGGTGTCGATACCGAGGCGCTCGTGCGCGAAGAGGGCGAGGACGGTCTCCACGGCGATGAAGGCGATGTTGCCGACCGCCGGGCGGAGCGCCAGCCCGAGCAGCAGCGGGCTCCCCAAGACGTACGAGGCCCCGGCACGTGCCTGCCGGAGCAGGGACTCGCGGGCCTCCGGCGCGGGCCGGGGCGTGGCGGGCAGGGCGCGTACGAGGAGCGCGGAGAACAGGAACGAGGCCGCGTCGGCGACCAACGGAACCGCACGTCCGAGCGCGAGCAGCGCGCTGCCCGCAGGCGGTCCCGCGAAGCCGGACATGGCCGTCTGGGCGCCGCGCAGGCGGGAGTTGGCGCGTTCGAGGAGTGCGGGGTCACGGCGGAGCAGTTCCGGGAGGTAGGCCGTGGCGGCCGTGTCGAAGAAGAGTCCGCCCAGGCCGAGCAGGAAGGCCACGGCCGCGAGCAGCGGAATGCTCAGTACGTCGAGCACGGCCGCCACCGCGGGTATCCCGAGCAGCGCCGCGCGTGCCGCGTCCGCGACCCACATCGTGCGCCGGCGGTCCCAGCGGTCCACCAGCGCGCCGCCGAGCACCCCGAAGAGTAACCACGGCAGTGTTCCCGCGGCTGTGACGACGGCGAGCGCCATCGGATCACGCGTCAGCGTCAGCGCGATCAGCGGCAACGCGGCCTGCGTCACCCCGTCACCGAGCGAGGAGACCGTCTGCGCCCCCCAGAGCCGCTCGAACCCGGTCGGCAACTTCCCTGTTTCCGGCTTCACTCGGACTTCCCTCCGCTCTGCGCTCCGGTCTGCCCCACGACCTGCGCTCCGGTCTGCGATTCGGCCTGCCCCACGACGGTCTGCGATTCGGCCTGCCCACCGGTCTGCTCGCCGGTCGGTGCTGCGGTCGGTGCTCCGGTCTGCCGCTGCGGTGCCGGGTGGAACAGGGCGAAGACGAAGGAGGCGTCCGGCAGGGAGGGATCGGACAGCTCCCGATACTCGTCCGCCAGAGCCTGCAGCCGCGTCCCCAGCTGCGTGAACTGCGCCTCGGTGAGCCGCAGATGCGCCATCCCGATGTGCCGCTCACCATCCACCGGCGACGCCTCCAGATCCGCCAGCGCGTGGCGCATCAGGGGGTCGGGCTCTCCCTGGCCCGGGGCCGGCAGCTCGATCGCCCTCGCGGCCATCGCGTAGTACCGCTCGGTGACCCCGCGCACCTTCCGGGTCCGGACCACCTTCACCACGCCGGCCCGCTCCAGCAGCCGCACGTGGTAGCTGGAGCTCCCCTTCGCGAGGCCGAGCCGTTCGGCGATCTGGGTGATCGTGGCCGGCTCGGAGCGGAGCACGGCCATGATCCGGTGACGCGTGAGGTTGGAGACGGCACGCAACTGCTCGTCGGTGGTGACGTGAAGGGTCTCGGGGAGACCGTCGGTAGCCATGCGAGCAATGGTCAACGTTTCTTGACCATTGCGCAAGGGGGTTCACACGGACTGCCGGTACGAATCTCCGGGCAGGCCCCCGATCTCCGTCGTCTCTCAAGTCCCTTCGCGTCAGGACGACTTCACGAGTGGCGTCGCCGCTCTCCTTGAAACGCCGTCGCCGTCACTCCCCCGCCCGGCCGCCACCTCCCTCGCGCGGACGCAGTGCGTCCACGACGAGGTCCAGGACCCGGCCGGTGCGGTCCGGGGTGTCACCGATGGCCACCGCGTGGAAGACGCCGAAGACCATGGACGTGACGTCGTCGGGCTCGACGTCCGCACGCAGCGAACCGGTGCGCGCGCCCGCCTCGAGCAGGGTCGCGAGGGCGGCGGTGAGGCGCTCCCGGGTGGCAGGTGTAGCGATGGCGCCGGACGCCCAGCCCGAGCGCAGGGTGCCCATCATGCCGCTCTTGGCCGCGACGAACTCCGCGTACCGGTCCATCCAGGCGCGCAGAGCGACCTCGGGCGGGAGTGCGCCGAGCAGTTCGTCGGCGCTCGCGGTGACGGCGTCGAGTTCGGCCGCGAAGACGGCCTCCACCAGCGCTTCCCGGGTGGGGAAGTGGCGGTACAGGGTGCCGATGCCGACACCCGCCGCGCGGGCGACGGTCTCCAGCGGGACGGTGTCGTCGGCCGCCGCGAACGCCGCACGGGCGGCGGCGACCAGCTTCTCGCGGTTGCGCCGCGCGTCGGCGCGGGCGGGACGGGACGCGGCAGACCGCGAGGCGGGCCCGGCAGGCCCGACGGGGCCGGCGGGGCCGACGGGGGCCCCAGGGGACTCTTGGGCATCGGGGGCATCGGGGGCATCGGGGGCATCGGGGGCATCGGGGGTGTTCAAAACGGAGGAACCTCCGGTAGTGCTACAGTCGACTTAACGGAGGTTCCTCCGTTTACTCATCCTCTCACGAGAACGGGATGACCTCATGACGAGCACAGACACCACGACAGCCACCGGCGTTCCCCGCGCCGGAGGGGCCGGCCGGCTCGGCGCCCTCACCGTCTCCCGCATCGGCTTCGGCGCCATGCAGCTCCCCCGCCTCCGGGACGACCGCGCCGCCGCCCTCGCCGTGGTGCGCCGGGCGATCGAGCTCGGCGTCGACCACATCGACACCGCCCAGTTCTACGGGGACGGCTTCGCCAACGACGTGCTGCGCGAGGCGCTCCGGCCCGAGGACGGCGTCACCGTCGTCAGCAAGGTCGGCGCCACGCCCCACTCCGGCGGCCCGCACCCGATGCGGCTCGCCCAGAAGCCCGAGGAACTCCGGGCCTCCGTCGAGGACAACCTCAAGAGCCTCGGCCTCGACCGCATTCCCGTGGTCAACCTGCGCCGCGCCTCCCGCGCGCCCGGGCTGATCGCCGAGGGCGACCAGGTGGTCGACATCGATGACCAGCTCGCCGTCATGACCGCCCTGCGCGACGAGGGCAAGATCGGCGCGATCGGCATCAGCCATGTCGGCATCGACGAACTGCGCCGGGCGCTCCCCGTGGGACCCGTCTGCGTGCAGAACGCGTACAGCCTGGTCGCCCGCGACGACGAGGAGATGCTCCGGCTCTGTGTCGCGGAGGACATCGCCTGGGTGCCGTACTTCCCGCTCGGCAGCGCCTTCCCCGGCATGCCGAAGGTGACCGACGAACCGGCCGTCCTCACGGTCGCCGAGTCGCTGGGCCGCACCCCGGCCCAGACCGGTCTGTCGTGGCTGCTCCACCACGCCCCGAACGTGCTGCTCATCCCCGGCACGGCCAACGCCGAGCATCTGGAGGCGAACGTGGCCACCGGGGCGATCACCCTCGACGCGACGGCCCTCGCCACCCTGGACGCGGTCCCGACCCGCTGAAGGCGGTCCGCGCAGCCCCCGATCCCACGAGTCGACCGGAGCGAGACAGAGCCATGTCCCTGAACGAGTCCGAACGCCGTCGCACGGAAGCGGAGTTGCGGAAGAACCTCGCGCTGTGCGGCCTCACCGCCGAAGAGGTCGCGGCGGACCTGGGCGTCACGCCGGAAGAGGTGCGACGGACCCTCGACGTCACGGAACGGACCGACCCGGTGGAGGTGTGGCGGCTGCGCGACTACCTCGATCAGGCGGTACGGGACGCGGGCGGGCGGCCCGCTCCCTTCACCGTGCTGACGGGCCGCGCCCGCCTGGCGGCCCGCACGTGGTTCACGCTGCGAGAGGCCCCGCGGCACGATTTCACCCCGCGATGACGGGCACGCGGGGCCGGGGGGAGCCGCTCCCGGGGCACGGCAGGGAGCCCGGCCCGGCCCCGCACGGGTGATGTGAAGTCCATCCGGGTGAGAGGCGCGGGCTCCTCCGCCCGGCCGGGCCCGGTGGGCCGGTAGGAAGATCCCGATCTGTTCGTGATCTTCGAGAGGACCTCTCCCCGTGCACGCTGCCCGCACCGCCGCCCTGGTCGCCGCCGCACTGCTGGTCCCGGTGTCCGCCACCGCGGCCACCCCCGCCACAGCCGCCCCGGCCGACTCCGGCACGCGCGCCGCTCCCGCCGAGCAGCCGGTGGAGTTCCAGGTCCGCCGGGGCGACACCTCGGCGGTCCTGAGCTTCAGCGGCCACCTGTCCTGGAGCGGGACCGGAAACCGCACCTACACCCTCAAGGGGCAGCTGACGGCCCGCTGCCGCACGGCCACCCGGTTCACGACCCGGCTCCAGTACGGCGGGACGAGCGAGAAGTGGAAGGACTCCCCCGAGTCGCAGTGCTCCCACTCCCGTACCGGGTACAACGTCATCGCCCTGGCCGGGACGCTGCCGCGGAACAGCAGCCTGAGGCTCCGGCTGGGGACCTGGAAGTCAGCCGCGTGGGTGTACTCCGGCCGGAAGACCTACGCTCCCCCGGCGTGACGGACCACCGCCACGAGCATGACCGGCGCCCATGACCGGCACGGCCATGACCAACGGGACCGCGACCGGCACGGCCATGACCGGCGCGGCACGTGCGGCACGGCCATGACCGGCGCGGCACGTGCGGCACATCACCCGTCCCGCACACCGCCCGCCCCTTGCCCGGCGGACCGGCTCCCCTTTACCTTACTTTTCAGTAAGTTTACTGCGGAGTAAGGAGTTTGACGTGGGCGCCTACCGCACGGTCATGGTCGGTACGGACGGTTCGGAGTCGTCGTTGGCGGCGGTCGAGAAGGCGGCCCGGCTCGCCGCCGACAGCGCGGCCGAACTCGTGGTCGTCTGCGCGTACATACCGATGCGCGGGCACGAACTCCGCGCGGCCGAAGACCAGTTGAAATCCGAGGCGTATCAGGTGGTGGGTTCGGCACCCGCCGAGACCACGTTGCGCATCGCGGCCGACCGGGCCAGGGCGCAGGGCGCCGACTCCGTGCGGACGATCGCGGTGGAGGACGAGCCGGTCGCCGCCCTCACCCGGACCGCCCTGAAGGTCTCGGCCGATCTGCTGGTGGTCGGCAACAAGGGACTGCGCTCGCTCGCCGGCCGCATCCTCGGCTCCGTACCGGCGGACATCGCCCGAAAGGCCCCCCTCGACGTGCTGATCGTGCACACCACATGAGTGCCACGCGGCCGGAAGCCGACGGACCGGAGCCGGGCGCACCTGCCGGAGCACCCGAGCCGTTACGCGCCGGTGGGCAGCCCGTCGCCGAGGTGGCCGGCCTCTTCGGGGTCGCCGAACTCGGCCGGGCCATCGAGGAGGTGCTGCTCGGAGGTGGTCGCGTCTGGACGCGGCAGGAGATGGCCGAGCGGTCCGGGGTCGGGGCCGGGCGCACCGCGCAGATCTGGCGAGCGCTCGGCTTCCCGATGGTCGACGAGGACGCGCGGGTCTTCACCGAAGCCGACGTGGAGGCACTTCGCGCGGGCGAACGGCTCATAGCGGCCGGCCTCATCACCGAGGAGAGCGAGATCATGATGGCCCGCGCCCTGGGCCACCATCTCTCCCGGCTGGCCGAATGGGAGGTGGGCACCCTCTGGTCCTGGATCAACCGGGAGTCCGAGTTCACCCTGGACGGCGGCAAGTTGATGACCCATGCCGCGACCCTGCTGCCGGAGATGGAGCAGTTGCAGCAACACGTGTGGCGGCGGCACCTCGCCGCGTACGCGGAACGCGTCCTGGCCGAGGCCGCCGAGGCCCAGGAGGCCGCGCGAACCGGGTCCGGGGTGGGGGAGCCCGGCTTCGAGGCCGGGGCGGAGGGCGGCCCGGTGCCGCCGTACGAAGGTGCCGAAGTCCGCGACCGGGCGGTCGGCTTCACCGACATGGTCGGCTACACGCGGATGACCCGGGGCCTCGGCAACGCCGAACTCGTCCGCGTACTGGACCTGTTCGAGAGCCTCACCGGGGACGTGGTCGCCGAGGGCGGAGGCCGGGTGGTGAAGACCATCGGTGACGAGGTGCTCTTCGTCTGCGAGTCGGCGTCCGAGGCCGCGGACACGGCCCTGGAACTCACCGCCCGCGCGGCGGCCGAACCGCGGCTCCCGCAGGTGCGTACCGGGCTCGCCCACGGAGCCGTACTCAGTCGCTTCGGCGACGTCTACGGCGCGGCCGTGAACGTCGCCGCCCGGCTCACGGCGGTGGCCCGCCCCGACACCGTGCTCGTCAACACCGAGCTGGCCGGGGAGCTCGCGGGCCTGCCCGGGTACGAACTCCGGTCGCTGCGGCCGGTCTCCGTACGCGGTTACAGCAGGCTCCGGCCGGTGCTGCTGCGGTCCGCCCGTCCGCGCGGGCGGGCCCGGGACGACTGACCCGGTCCGGTCTCCGGCCCCGGTGCCGGCCCCCGGGGTCAGAGCCCTTGGACGATCAGCCTCTTGCTGTCCGTGTTCCGGATGCGCAACGGTGCGATCGCCCGATACTCCGCCGAGTCGTTCCAGGCTCGTGCGGAGGCCAGGTCCGGGAACTCCACGAGGACCAGCTGCCCGGGGGTCCAGTCACCCTCGACGACATCGGTCTCACCGCCCCGGGCCAGGTAGCGGCCACCGTAGGGCGCGAGGGTCGCCACCACCTCGGAACGGTACTCGGCGAGTTCGTCCGCGTTGCCGGTCAACTGCACGTCTGCGATCACGTAGGCGGTCATGGAGCCGAACCTATGCCGTTCACACGACCGTGATCCACTCCAATAGGACTTCCGGACAGTCGTGTTGGGCGTACCGGCCGATGCCCGACGCACACTCGCGCGCAGCGCCCGCGGCCTTCTCGGCCCCCTGCGGCCCGGTCCGGTCACGCCCTCGGATACCGGGCGATCCAACCCGGCGCCGCCGCCGTCGCGTTGTGCAGCGCCGGGCCCTGGGTCATCTCCATCGCGAAGTCGTCGGCGAGTTCCAGGAGGGTGGCCCGGCCCTCGATCTCGGCGAGCCAGGAAGGCGGCAGAGCCGTCTCGCCGTGCAGCGCGCCCAGCAGCGCCCCGCACACCGCTGCGGCGGGCGATGACGGCCCGCCGTGGTTCACGGCCAGCCGGAGCCCGTGGCGTACGTCCTCGCCGACGAGCGCGCAGTACAGCCCCACCGCGAGCACCTCCTCCGCCGAGTCCTCCGCCCCCAGCGACTCGATCAGCGCGGGCCCGGGAATGCCCTGCCGTACGGCTCCGAGGGCCCGGCGCACCGCCTCGGTGACGGGCTCGTGGCCCGGGCGTTCCGCGAGCAGCGCCAGCGCCCGCTGCACCGACCCGTCCAGCGTGTCCCGCCGGGCCAGCCCGTGCACCACCACCGCGAAGGCCCCCGCTGCCAGTTGGGCGGTGACGTGCCCGTGGCTCTGCGCCGCGCACTCCACGGCCAGCTGGCACACCAGCTGCGGCTCCCACCCCGCGAGCAGCCCGAAGGGCGCGGACCGGGTCAGCGCGGCGGAGTCCCGGGCGTCCGGGTTCCTCGGCCGCTCCAGGGTGCCCATGGTGGTGTCGCCGAAGCCGTGCAGGCAGGACCGCGCGGGGGCGCGGCGGGCGTACAGCCACTCCTCACGCGCGAGCCAGCCGTCGCCCTCGCGCCGCTCGTCGGGGCCCCAGTCGCGCTGTGTCGCCGCCCACCGCAGATGGGCCCGGTACACGTCGGTCGGCGGGTGCCAGGCGCCCGTGTCGCGCCGCACCTGCGCCCGTATCAGCCCGTCCACGGTGAACAGCGTCAGCTGGGTGACCGCCGTGACACCGCCCCGCCGCCCGTCCACCGGCACGAAGTCCACGACCCCGCCGACCCCGTGGGCCTCCCGGATCTCCTCCAGAGTGAGCGGAGTGACGGCCGCCCCGAGGGCGTCCCCGAGCGCCGCGCCCAGCAGCGCACCCCGTACCCGGCTGCGGAAGTCCTGCTGTTCCACACGGCCCCAGACAGCTGTGGTCCCGATGGTCATCCGGCCAGTCCCCCTACCGTCGGTACGGCTCCGGCAGCACTGTAATAGAACGGGAACGACTGATTCAGGGCCGGAACGGTATGTACGGAGTAGCTCTGGAGATCACTTTTGAACGGCATTCATCAGGGTTTTCCCGTACGAACCGGGACCGGCCGTCCTGCGACCGAGCCCCTCACCGCCGGGGTCCCGGACTCGTCCCACCGACCATCCAGGCCAACGGGGGCCGCCCCTCCCGGCACTCCGCCACCAGCAGCACGTCCCGCAGCGAGTCGGTGGCCGCCCGGAGCGCGAACCGTACGGCCACCTCCCCCGCCGACTCGTCCGCCAGCACCTCCCGCGCCCCGGCGAGCACGTCCTCCCCGCAGGCGACGAGCTCGGCCTCCACGTCGTCGGCCAGCCGCGACATCCGACTGTCGGGGTCGTCGGTGCTGAGGTAACACCGCCTTCCCTCGGGGGAGTTCCAGGGCAGCAGGCGGAACTGGGAATCGGCCATGACGGGTGCCTCGCAGACGCAGTGACTCGGGGTGACTTCCATCGGGTGATGCTCACCGTTCGTGACTCGATGATCACCGCCCCGACCTACCCTCGGAAGCAGCACACGATTGCCCGCGCACAGGACAACGGGAGGACCACGATGGCCGAACCGGTCGACGTGGACGAGGAGTCGGGCCGCGCCGCGCTCGGCCGCACACTGCGCTACCTCAGGGAGAAGGCCGGCAAGTCCCTGGGACAGCTCGCCGAGGACACCCGCTACGACAAGAGCTACCTGTACCGCCTCGAGGTCGGCCAGCGGCTGTCCAAGCTGGAGGTGATGCAGGACCTCGACCGGTACTACGCGAGCGGGGAGCTGCTCCAGGGATTATGGAAGGTGGCGCGGAGGGAAGTCTTCAAGGACAAGTACAAGGAGTTCATGCGGCTGGAGAGCCGGGCCCGCATCATGTGGAAGTTTCAGCTTGCGATTCCCGGGCTATTCCAGACAGAGGACTACGCCCGGGAGGTGTTGTCTGCGGCCCAGACTTCGAACGGCAACGTCGAGCTGGTCGAGGAACAGGTAGCGGCTCGAATGAGCCGTCAGGAGATCCTGCGCCGTGATCCTGCACCTCATGTGCGGCTCATCCTGGACGAGGTGGCTCTACGAAGGCCGACAGTGGATGCGAAAGCGTGGCGCGCCCAGTTGGACCACCTCATCGAGGTCTGCCGGTTCCCGGACGTGGTTCTTCAGGTGCTTCCCTTCTCAGCCGGTGTGCACGGCCTCATGGGTAGCCATCTCTCAATTCTCTGGGAGCCGGACGGCACGTCTGCTGCCTACGTAGAGGGCAATGGGATCGGCGAGTTGGTCGACGAGGCGGACAAGGTGACCGCTTACCGACTGTCCTACGATCGTGTCCGCGATCTTGCCCTGTCCCCGGCGGAGTCGCTGGTATTCATCCGGGGCGTCTTGGAGGAGCACCCATCATGAGTCGCACGCTCGACCTCTCCATCGCCTCGTGGCGCAAGTCGTCTCGCAGCGACGGTGGCGACACGAACTGCCTCGAAGTCTCCGACGACTTCCCAGGCATCGTCCCCGTCCGCGACAGCAAGAACCCCACCGGGCCCGCGCTCCTCATCACCGCTTCCGCCTGGGCGGAGTTCGTCGCCTTCGCCGCCGACCGCTGAACCGGGAAACCGGTCGTACCACGCGGCCCGGGGCACGGGCATCCGCTCGCGCCCCGGGCGACGGTCGGCCCGGACCCGTTCGGTGGCCCGCAAAAATCCGGTGGCGCTTTCCCACCGCCCCGGTAGCGTGCGCCGCTATGACATCGGAACTGAAACGCCCCCCGCTCCAGGCCGACGAACGCACCGCACTGATCGGCTGGTTGGACCTGCAACGCCAGATCCTGCGCTGGAAGTGCGAGGGCCTCAGCGACGAGGATGCGCACCGTTCGGTCGTCCCGAGCTCTCCGCTCATGACGATGGCGGGTCTCGTCTCCCACATGCGCTGGACCGAGAACACCTGGCTGGAAGTACTGTTCCTCGGCGGCGACGAGAAGCAGAACCCTTCGTTCCACGAGACGGACGAGGACGCCGACTGGCGGACCGATGGCCGTCCGCTCGCCGAGTTGCTCGCTGAGTACGAGGCCCAGTGCGTGCGCAGCAACGAGATCGTCGCCGCGGCCTCCCTGGACGACGTCGGCCGCCACACCGGCTTCCGCTCGGCCGGCGCCAACCTCCGTTGGATGCTGATCCACCTGGTCGAGGAGACGGGGCGGCACGCGGGGCACGCCGACATCGTCCGGGAGTTGCTCGACGGCACCAAGGGCTACTACTGACCCGGCGTATGCCGTGAACGCTCCTCAGGTCGACGGCGAAGCCGCTACTCCGCACACCCGAGGGGGGCTCCCACGAAGGACGGGTCCACGTTCTGCCGCACCGGGCCGAGGACGGGCGGCTGACGCCATCCGGCCCCGCCCCGCCACCCTCACTCGACCGCAGGTGGACGGCGGGACGGGTCAACCCGTCGGATCAGCCCCCGCAGCCGTAGCCGGAATGGGCCTCGATGCTGGTCACCGAGTTGTCGTAGAGAGCCCAGAGTTCCTGCTTGTTGCCCGGCTCGATGATCCAGTTGAGGCCGCGGAAGTCGGCGTCGGTCCAGATGCACACGTTGAGGTTGCTGCGGTTCCACAGCGAGCCCGCCCGGTCGTTCCAGGCCGCTCCGATGTTGCGGTTGTCCACCGCATCGAGCTGCAGGACGTCCCCGGTGAGGCTGGGGCCGTCGAAGAGGCAGACCTTGCCCTCCGCGCAGCGGGCCACGCCTCCGTCCTTGGGGTCATCGGCCAATGCGGTTCCCGGAGCCACCAGCACGGCGGTGGCCGCGAGGACCGCCCCTACCGCTGCGGTTCTGACTGCCAGTTTCATGAAGGTCCGTTCCCGTTGTCGCCCGTGGACGCGCGGTCGTGGTCGCCGAGTCCAACTGTCGCCACTTCGGATGACATTGGGCAGGCGGACGGTTCCCACGCGCGTCCGGTCGACAGAGATGACGTTGCTCACAGCCGAGGAAGGGACGGGATCCGCTCGACGGCACCAAGGGCCGGGCCCTACCGGCCGGCTCCACCACTGCGCGCCGCCGTGACTCCCGTGGACCCCGCTGTCGTCAGGATGGCTGGGGGACGGTGTCGAGGTAGGCGCGGACCGCTCCCGACGTCTCGTCGTGCCGGCCGAGGACCAGCAGGTCCGGACCGGCCGGCGCGTCACGCAGCGGGCGGTGGACGAGACCCGGCAGGGTGATGCGCTCAATGGCCGTGGGCACGAGTGCCACGCCCTCACCCGCCGCCGCGAGGGCGAGGACGCCGAGGGTGCTGCCGACCAGGCGGACCCGGGAGCGGTCCTCCACGGGGGCGGGCCAGAGCCGGGAGAGGACGGTCTCGTCCTCCTCGCGGCTCGCGAAGACGATGAGGTCGTGGGCGCTCAGCTCGGCGGTGGTCACCGAGGCGAGAGACGCCAGCTCGTGGTCCGCCCGCAGGGCCACGGACATCGGGGTGAGCGCCCGCCGGACGACGCACAGGCCGTCCGTGTCGGCGAGGCCGAGGTCGGGGCAGTAGCCGATGTCGAGCGAGCCCTCCCGCACCCCCTGGACCTGGGCGGCGGGCGGCAGCTCGGTCAGGGTGAGACCGACGCGGGGGCGCGCCCTGCGGAAGCCGCGCAGGTCCTCGGAGAGGACGCCCTGGAGGGCTGCGACGCCGGAGAAACCGATCCGTACGGCCCCCGTCTCGCCGCGCACCGACCACCGGGCGGCCTGGAGGGCCCGGTCGGCCTGCGCCAGGGCACGGCGGGCCTCGGGGAGCAGTTGCTCACCGGCCTCGGTCAGCTCCACGCGACGGCTCGTACGAGTGAACAGGCTTCCGCCCACCTCGCGTTCCAGAGCCTGCACCTGGGCGCTGAGGGTGGACTGGGTGACGTGCAGCAGGTCGGCGGCGCGGCCGAAGTGTCGCTCGTCGGCGACGGCGACGAAGTAGCGCAGGTGCCGCAGTTCCACCGGCCGCCTCCTCCGTCATCCATCGTGTGAACCGATCGATCGATCGTATCTTTCGGTTGGACCTATCGCCCGTCGCGGCGAAAACTGGACGCATGAACGTGACAACTCAGGACCGACAGGACATTGCCGACCTCATGACGGGTTGGATTCACCGCGACCTGGGCGAGTGGGACCTCCTCAAGGGTCTCTTCCACCCCGACGCGCGGATCGAGATCACCTGGTTCGAAGGGCCGGCGTACGAGTTCGTGGACGCCTCCGCCCGTATGGGGGCCTCCGCCTTCCGCACCAAGCACCTGATCACCGCACCCGTGGTGACCTTCTCCGCCGACGGCACTCGCGCCGTCAGCGAGACCAACGCCGTCATCATCGGCGAGAACGTCGACCTCCGGCTCGGCTGCGACGGTCACAACCGGTTCATCGACCGCCTGGAGAAGCGGGACGGGATGTGGCGCATCAGCGACCGCAAGAGCGTCTACGACTTCGGCACCTTCACCTTCCCCGCCGGAATCGTCGACATCGACGCGGCGGCGGTCGCCCGCTACCCGAGGGAGTACGCGGCTCTCGCCTACCTGCTGGAAGCCAGCGGCTATCCGGTGAGCCGGATCTTCGCGACCAAGGGGAGCGACCTGGAGCGCGAGATCAAGGAGACCGCCTTCGCCTGGCTGGGCGGTGCCGCCGGCGCCTGACCGGCGCCTGGGTGCATGGGCTGGACGCTCAAACAGTCACTGGCTGTTGATCGCGCCTGCGGGCAATGACTTTCGGCCGCTGGACAAGGGATCTGCCGGGCGTTCTGGTGCTGCCGCTGGGGCTGTGGTTGTCTCAGGACCCGATCGAGCGGGGGGATGTCACATGGACGTGGCGGGGAGCATGGCGTTATCCGCTGTGCAGATACTGACCGGCCTGGCGACGGGGGCGGCTACAGCGGTCGGCAACGGGGTGGGCCAAGCGGTGGGCGACCTCGTCCAGGCGCGGCTGGGCAGGTCCGAGGAAGGTCGCGCCGCGCTGGACGGGGTCGGCGCCGACCCGGCCGATCCCGCAGCGGTCCAGGGGCTGCAGGAAGCGATACGGGAAGCGCTGGCCACCGATCCCGATTTCCGCGACAGCATGGCTTCGGCGCTCGCCGGCCCGCCGCCGGCCGCGCCGCCGCCCCCCGCAGCCGGCCCTCAGTACACCGGCAGCATCATCATCGGGAGTGGCAGCAGGATCCGGAGCAGCCAGATCTCGTTGGGGCCTCTGACCATCAACAACACTCGGGCCGCCCGCGTGTCCCTCGTCGGGATTGCCGTCCTGCAGGTCGGGTTGCTGGCACTGAGCCTGTACGGGGGGGTGCAGCTGTTCACCGGCGACGACTCGCGGCCCCCCGCAGCCGAGGCGTCTCCCGATCCGACGCCTGGTACGGCAAAGCCGTCCGGCCCGGCTTCCGGTACGTCGGACGCCTCCGCCCCGGGAGCACTCGATACGGCACGAGCCAGGCAGATTCTCCCCGACGCGGCGAGCTTGCCGACGGGCTGGACTTTCACCGTTTCCCCCGAGGACCAGTGCAACAGCGGTCGTGTCGGCATTTCGGCGGACGACGAGTCGCACTACGTCTGCAGGACGGGTTCCGTTCCCGACCTGCAGGCGGAGTACAGCCCAGGGCCAGGGGCCGACTACGACACGGTGAGCGTCGAAGTTCTGGCCTACCCCTCGGCAGCCGAAGCGGCCGACGGGTTCGCGGCAGTGGAGGTGGAGAACGCCAGCGCCAACGAGACACAGCAAGTGACGCCGGTGACTCTGCCGTCGTACGGTGACGAGTCGTCCGCCGTCACGATGACGGCCCACGTGGACGCCCTCGGCGTGGACATATCCAAGGGGTTCTCGGTAGTCCGCTGCGAAAGCCTCGTGGTGCGAGTCGCCATCAGTGACGCCGACAGCAGTGACGTCGACCTCGACACACTCGAGGCCTTCACCCGGGCGGTGACCACGAGGGCACAACAGTCGCTGGACGGCAAGCCCCCCACCGCCGCAGTGGAACTGTAGGAGAGCGGTTCGCACCCGCCGGCCCTCCGGCTCATTCGACGGCCGGTGACTCCGCCAAGGCCGGGTAGTCCGTGTACCCCGTCGCCCCGCCGACGTACATCATGTACGCGTCCCGCACCTGGTTGACCGGCGCTCCGGTGCGCAACCGGTGGACCAGGTCCGGGTTGGCGAGGAACGGGCGGCCGAGGGCGACGAGGTCGGCTCCGGCGGCGAGCAGGCGTTCGCTCGCGGCGAGCCCGCCGTCCTCGGGGAGACGGTCCTTCGGGAGCACCGGGTTGGCGATCAGAGTGCCGGGCCACTCCTTGCGGATGCGCTGGAAGACGGGCTGGTCCGGGTCCGCGTACCCGATGTGCAGGTAGGCGATCCGGCCGAGGCGGCTGTCGGCCAGGGCGGCGACGAGGGCGGGATAGATCTCCTCGGTGTCGCCCTCCTCGATGCTGTTGACCGTGTTGCCGGGCGAGACGCGCAGCCCGACCCGGTCGGGGCCGATCTCCTCGGCGACGGCCCGGACCACCTCGGCGACGAACCTGACGCGGTGGGCGACCGGGCCTCCGTAGGCGTCGGTGCGGCGGTTGGTGTTCCGCGAGAGGAACTGGTGGAGCAAGTGGCCGTTGGCGCTGTGCACTTCGACCCCTTCGAAGCCCGCTTCGATCGCGCGCCGGGCGGCCGAGGCGAAGTCGGCCACGTGGTCCGCGATGTCCTGGAGGCTCATCTCGCGCGGCACGGGCGCCTGTTGCTTGCCGGTGGGCGTGTGGAGCGTCTCGGGGAGCGCCACCGGCGAGGGGGCGACGGGGGTCAGGCCGCTGGTGTCGGGGTGGCCGACGCGCCCGCCGTGCTGGAGCTGGAGGAACATCTGCCCGCCGGCCGCGCGTACCGCGTCGGTGACCAGACGCCATCCGGCGACGTGGTCGGGGCGGTGGATCGCGGTGATGTTGGGGTACGTCTGCCCGACCGCGTTCGGGGTGGACGCCTCGGCGATGATCAGGCCGGCGGTGGCGCGCTGGGCGTAGTAGGTGGCCATGAGCGGGGTGGGAACGCCGTCGGCGGTGGCGCGGTTACGGGTCAGCGGGGCCATCACGAGACGGTTCGGGAGGCGCAGCGGACCGAGGTCGGCGGGGTCGAAGACCGACACCTTCGAAGAGGTGGACACGGGTGCGTTCGTCATGCCGGGAGGGTAAGAATTGACACCGGTGTCAGGTTCAAGTCCGACGGAAGGAGGAGCGTCATGCGAATCGGTGAGCTGGCCCGGCGTACCGGCGTGAGCGAACGCTCCCTGCGCTACTACGAGGCGCAGGGCCTGCTGGCGGCGGATCGTACGCCCGGCGGGCACCGGGAGTACCCGGAGGGCGCGGTGGACCGGGTGATCCGCATCCAGGAGTTCTACGCGGCCGGGCTGTGCAGCTCGAAGATCGGTGAACTCCTGCCCTGCGTGAGGGACTCGGACGGGGGCCCGTCCGCGACCGCCACGCCCCGGCTGGTCAGCGACCTCGGCGTGGAGCGCGACCGGATCGACCGGAAAATCGCCGAACTGCTGCGTTCCCGAGAGGTGTTGGACGGTGTGATCGCCACGGCGAAGGAGCGGTCTCCGTCGCCGGATGCCGCGTCGGCCGCCGGCGACGCCGTCGCGTAGGGCGCGTCGTCAGAGCGGGGCGAGTACCAGGTGGACCGCGAGTCCGGTGATCACGGCGCCGGAGAGCAGCGCCGTCACCAATCTCCGCCGTGGGCCGGTCAGTACGCGCCCCAGCAGCGCACCGCCGCCGACCAGCAGCAACTGCCAGGTGGCGGAGGCCACGAACGCCGCCGCCACGAACACGGCCCGCTCGGCGGACCCCGGCGCGGCGGCCCCCTGCCCCGCGAGCACCAGGGCCGCGAAGTACAGGACCGTGACCGGGTTCATCAGCGTGAGCCCCAGCAGTCCGAGGTACGCCCGCAACGAGCCCAGGGGCCTGCGGTCGGTCCCGGCAGCCGGGGCCTCCCGCGCGCGGTGGTGGCGTACGGCCGTCACCGCGCCCCGGCCCGCCATCACCACCAGGACCACGGCCGACGCCCACCGCAGAGGCGGCGCGACCGGCTCCACGAGCGGTGCGAGGGCCGAGCCCCCGGCCACGGCGACCAGCGCGTACAGACCGTCGGCGGTCGCCACCCCGAGAGCGGCACCCGCTCCCACCCGCAGCGAGGTCCGGGCGGTGAGGGCCACCAGGTAGGCCGCCACCGCTCCGACCGGCACGGCGATGCCGTACCCGGCCAGCAGCCCCGCGACCAGGGCCGCGCTCACGCGCGGTGCGGTGCCGGCCTCCCCGGACCGCCGGACCGCTGCTGGAGACCCGGGCTCGCGAGGGCGGGGGCGGGCATCGGCGGCACGGAGGAGGTCGCGGACATCGTCGTGGTCATGCGCGGATTCTCGGGGTGCGCCCACCAGCGGGGCAACCCGGTTTTCGCAGTGCGCCCAAGGCCCTTCCCCCGGCCCGGAGGGCTGACGGGGAGCGCGGCCCGGGGCGCACGGGCCGGGCCGAGTCCCGTGCCCGTGCCCGTGTGCCGGGATCCACGAGCGCTCGCCTCTCGGACGGGATCGCCACCCGAGTCCGCGAATCCGGCCGCGCGAGGTAGCCAGGAAGGCGGTGGAGACAGGACACTTCGCAGGTGACTGATCGAATCGACTTGGCCCTGTCGACGGTGGGCGTTCTGGTCTCCCTCCTGCTCGTCACCGGGGCGGTCCAGGCATATCTGAGCGGAGACGATTCAGGATGGTTCATCGCTTGCGCGGTGCTGATCCAGGTCGCGACTGCCTGGCAGCTCGTGCGTGAGGTTCGCAGGCATCGGAGCAGGCGGATCCGAGCGGACTGAGTCTCACGCCGGTCAGACCGAGCCCAGATGGGGATGGACACGAGGTGCCCCGGCGGCCGAGCCCTCGGCGGAGTCGTCGCGGGAGGTCCACGCCGGTGCGGCCCCCACCAACGAGTCGAGGCGTTCCAAGCGTTGAGCGGTGGCGGCGTCGTCGGGCGTCATGACGATGATCCGTTCGCCCCGCGTCCGGTCCAGCCACAGGCTCTGGAACTGGACGTCGAGGGCACCGACGCGCGGTGAGCGGTAGTGGCGCAACTGGGTCCGGTCGGCGCCGACTTCGTAGGACTCCCAGTGCCGCACGAAGTCCGGCGACTCCTGGCGCAGTCGGGTGATCAGCGCGTTCCAGCGGGGGTCGTCGCGGTGTTCGGGCTGACGGGCGCGGAGCCTCGCGGTCATGTCGCGCAGGACGGTTTCCTCGTCGACCAGGCTGTCGCGCCAGCTCGGCTCGGTGAACATCAGCCACGCGCAGTTGCGTTCCTCGACCGGGTACGCGTCGAGGTCGGCGAAGAGGTACCGGTAGGTGCGGTTGGCCGCGACCAGGTCGTAGCAGTCGGTCTGCACGGCGGCCGGATACGGCAGCAACTTGGCCAGGACGGCGGTGTGTTCGGGGCGCAGGTCCATGGGCGGACCCGGCTCGGTGGCCGCACCCCGGCCCGCGAGCACCATCAGGTGGCGGTGCTCGGCGGCGTCCAGGCGCAGGACGCGCGCCACCGCGTCCAGGACCTGGTCGGAGGCGTTCTGGGCCCTCCCCTGTTCCAGCCACGTGTACCAGGTGACCCCGACCCCCGCGAGCTGCGCGACCTCCTCGCGCCGCAGACCGGGCGTGCGGCGGCGGCCTCCCGCGGGCAGACCCACGTCACCGGGGGTGACACGGGCACGGCGGGCGCGCAGGAAGGCGCCGAGAGCATGGCGGTCGGGCGTCGAAGAGGTCACCGCCCCAGTGTCGGGCCTCGGGGCCGGTGGATCCAGGTAGTACTGGTACCACGATAAGCAGGCTCCTGGTACCAGGATGACGTGAGGCGCACAGTCGGACCATGACCGTGACGACCGCTCCTCCCGCGCACACCACCACGTCCGCTCCCGCCCCGCACACCGTGGCGTCGCCCCCGGCACGCGCCCTCACCGGCGCCGGGCTCGCCGCCCTGCTCATCGCGTTCCTGCCCGTGAACATGACGTTCGGGTCGGTCAACCTGCTGGAACCCGCGATCACCGGGGACCTCGGCGTGACCGCGTCGGGCGGGCAGCTCGTACTGTCCGCGTACACCACGGCGTTCGCCGCGACCCTCGTCGTCGCGGGCCGCCTGGGCGACCGGTTCGGACGGCGCCGGCTGCTCGCGGCCGGGGTCGGCGCGTTCGGCGTGGCCTCCGTGCTCGCCGCACTCGCACCGGACCTGGTCACCCTCGTCGTGCTGCGCGCCGTGCTGGGTGTGGCCGCCGGCCTGTTCACCCCGCAGGTACTCTCCACCATCCAGTCCACGGCCCCGGCGAAGCTTCGGGCGCTGGGCGTCACGCTCTTCGCCGCCGTCGGCGGCATCGCGACCGTCGCCGGTCAGCTCCTCGCGGGAGCCGTGTCCCAGGCCGCCGGTGACCACTGGGGCTGGCGGCTCGTACAGATACTCACCGGGGTGATCGGCGCGGTAGCACTGCTCGCCCTGCGCACCGTGCCCGAGTCGCGCTCGACGGCACCGCTCGCGCTCGACCTGCGCGGGGCCGCACTCCTCGGCACCGGCCTGCTCCTCGTCGTGGTGCCCCTGACCCTCGGCACCTCCGCGGGCGGCCCGGCCCCGGTGCTCGCGATGCTGGCCGCGGCCGGTGCGGTGCTCACCGTCTTCGCCCGCTCGCAGCGCGCCGCCGAACGCCGCGGCGAACTGCCCGTCGTCCCGCCGAGCGTGCTGCGCACCCCGGCCGTGCGGCAGGGCCTGATCATGTCGCTGCTGTTCTTCACCGGCTACGGCGCCTTCCTGTACGAGTTCTCGGCGCTCGCCCAGGGCGCGTTCGGCGTGACCGCCTGGGGCACCGTCGTGCTGCTGCTCGGGTTCGGCGCGGGGTTCATCGTCACCGCCCTCGCCCTGCCCGCCGTGGAACGCCGCACCGGGCGCTGGACGATGACCGGCGCGGCCGTCGGGCAGGCGGCGGTGCTCGTGGGCCTCGCTCTCGCCGTGAGCTCCACGCACGGCCACACCCCGTGGGCCCTTCAGCCGCTCCTGATCCTGCTCGGAGTCACCCAGGCCCTGATGTACGGCCCGGTCCTGCGCACGGTCCTCTCCCGCACCCCGACCTGGGCGGCGGGTGTCGCCGGCGGACTCTTCACCACCTTGCAGCAGCTCGGTCTCGGCCTGGGCGTGGCGCTCCTGGGCGGTCTCTTCCACGCCGTGGCCGACGCGACGGCGGACGGTTCCGCCGCCGGGCTGCCCCGGGGCTTCGCCGCCGCCGTGGCCGTACAGGCCGCTCTGGCGCTGGCCTTCGCCTTCTTCGCCACCCGCATCGCGCGGGCCGGGGCGCCCGAAACGGCGGCCTGAACAGTGCCGGTACCGCCCCCGGCGCTACGGCCGCCCGGCTCCCAGCGCGTACTGCGCCCGCTCCCCCGCCACGACCCGGCCGAGGTCGCCCAGCATCCCTTCCGCCTCGCGGGCGGCGGTCAGGGCGGCCGGGTCGAGGTCGGCGGTGACCACCTCGCGCCGGTCCGGTCCGGCCTCGGTCAGCAGGTGCCCGTCCGGGCCCCACACCCCGCTGCCGCCGCAGGTGTTCCAGCCGCCCGTGGTGCCGATGTGGTTGGCCAGCACCGTGTAGACGGTGTTGTCCAGGGCACGGGCGGGGAACCACGTACGGGACTCGTGGTGGCCGTTGCCCACGCTGAACAGGGCGCCGACGAGGTACGCGTGGCAGCCGTCCAGGGCCGCCGCGCGGGCGTGCTCGGGGAAGCCGGAGTCGTAGCAGATGCCGAGCCCGAGCCGCCAGCCGTCCACGTCGAGGGTGCACCCGGCGGCCCCCGGCCGGTAGACCTCGCGCTCGGTCTTGAAGAGGTACTGCTTGTCGTAGCGGGTGACGAGGGTGCCGTCCGCGCCGATGACGAGCGCGGAGACGTACAGCTCCCCCGCCTCGTGGAACGCCGCGCCCACCACCGCGACCGTGCCGGTCTCCCGGCAGGCGTCGGCGAGCGGGGCCAGGCGCGGATCACCCGGCTGCACGGCGCAGCGCAGCGGTTCGGCGCGCACGAGGTCGGGCTCGTACCCGCTGAGGAACTTCTCCGGGAGGACGACCACCCGCGCCCCCGCCCCGGCGGCCTCACGGACCAGGGCGGCGGCGGTCGCCGTGTTGGCCTCCACGTCACCGGCCACGGCCTGCGCCTGCGCGGCGGCGACCCGGAGCGGGCTCGACGGGATCGGGTACGTACGGGACGGGGCGGTGCGTGCGGTCATGGAAGACCAGTTTACCGGCGGGGCGGCGGGCCCATCCGGGCGTCCGGTGGCCGCCCGACCCGCACCCCCCGCAGGGTCGCCCGGGAAAGCTGAAGACCGTCCCGCGCCGACCCGCCGCACGCCCTGTCCGGCAGGAACTCTCCGGTTCGGGTACGACTACCCGGGCCGTACGGGTTCTGCCAGGATCGGCCCATGGCAGCCCAGGACGAGGGGACGCGGGACCACCGGTTCACCATCGGCGAGGGGTACGCCCTCTACCGAGGGCCGATGGCTCCCGGCTCACCGCACGCCCACGCCGCGTTCCAACTCGCCGTCGCGGTAGGCGGCGGTGAGGTCGGCATGGTGAACGAAGCCGGGTTGCTCCACCACGGCCCGGCGCTGGTGGTGTCACCGATGGCACCGCACCGGATGGTCGCCCCGGAGCCGGACGACCCGCGTGGCCCGGGGGCAGACCTCCTGACGTACTTCGTGGATCCGCAGTGCGCCTTCGCCGACCGGCTCCGCGCACGGTACGGCCCAGGCGTCGTCGTCGCCGCGGAGCTGCGCGGGCTGCGGGAGGAAGAGGTACGCCCCGACGGGGCGCGCCGATCGAGCACGCTGGACGCCCGCTTGGTCGCGGCGATGGAGGCGGCGGCGGACCGGAACCTGTCGATGCCGGACCTGGCGGCGCGGGTGGGTGTCTCACCGCAGCGCCTGCGGGCCCTGGCACGGGCCGAGTTGGGCATGCCCCTGCCGCGCTGGCGGATGTGGGCGCGGCTGCGGCGGGCCGCCGAGGCGCTGGTCGAGGGGCAGTCCCTCGCGGAGGCGGCTGTCACCGGCGGTTTCACCGACCAGGCGCACTTCACCCGCCGGATGCACGAGATGCTGGGCGTCACCCCGGCATCCGTGCTCCCGGTGTTACGCGGTCAGGCGCGGCGGGCGGTGTAGACGGAGATCGATCCCGTGACCGTCGGCAGGACGTGCGCCTCCTCGACGTCCGCGAACCCCGCCCCGGCCATCAGGTCCGGGAGTACGCCGTCCGCGTTCGGCTGGGTGTCCCGCCTGCCGTCCGCGTACTGGACCGAACGGAAGGCGAGACGCATCGCGCGGGTCCGCTGGAGGCCGTAGTCGGCGATCACCAGCCGCCCGCCGGGGCGCAGCACCGCGTGGACGGAGGCGAGTATCGCCCGCTTCATCTCCATCGGGCACTGGTGCAGCACCAGGCTGCTGACGACGGTGTCCACGGAACCGGCGACGGCCCCCAGCGCTTCCGGGAGCGCGTCTCCCATGCCCTCCCGCCATTCCGGTCCCGCACCGGAGCCGGTCTGCGCCCCTTCGGCCTTGTGCCGCGCGATGGCGAGTACCTGGGGGTCGGGGTCGACGCCGATGATCCGGGCCGCGGGCTGAGCCGCGCTCAGGAGCAGGGCGAGTGAGCCCGTCCCGCAGCCCACGTCGACGACGACGTCGCGGGGGCCGGGTGCGACCCCGGCGACGACCAGTCGCCGCCACACGGGCTCGCGGGTGAGGGTGGCGACCACCGGATCGTAGAAGCGGGTGGGGGCGAAGCGGCCGAGGGCCGGGGTGAATTCTCGTTCGGTCATGGCAGCAGCGTGCTCGCGGCCGGACCTCCGGGTCTTGTAAGAACCGCTCGTCCCGTCCGCGCGAGGCCGGCCGGGACCACCGCAGGGGACGACCGGTTCCGGCGGGAACCGCCACACGGGCGGGCGGCGCGGGCCGCACATTCGACGACCCCAACACCTTCAGCTACCAGGGGGATTGTTCGTAGGCTGCCCCCATGACGACCCGAGCCGACACCCCCGCCCTCGCCGCCCGCGCCGCCTCGGTCGACGCCTCGCCCGTACGGGAGATCCTCGCGCTGACCGCGCGGCCCGAGGTGATCTCGTTCGCGGGCGGGCTTCCGGCGCCCGAGCTGTTCGACACCGGGGAGATACGGGCCGCGTACGACCACGTGCTGGCGAAGGACGCGGCGCGGGTTCTCCAGTACTCGATGACCGAAGGCGATCCGGGGCTGCGGGCGGCGATCGCCGCCCGGTACACCGCGCGGGGGCTGCCGACGCGGGCGGAGGACCTGCTGGTGACCACCGGTTCGCAGCAGGCACTGACCCTGCTCGCCACGGCGTTGCTGGAACCCGGCGACACCGTTCTCGTCGAAGACCCCACGTATCTCGCGGCGTTGCAGTGCTTCGGCTTCGCGGGGGCGCGGGTGGTGCCGGTGCCGTGCGACGACGACGGCATCGACCCGGTGGCGCTCGCGGAACTCGTCGAGCGCGAACGGCCCAAGATGCTCTACACCATCCCCAACTTCCAGAACCCGACCGGGCGTACGCTCCCGCTCGCCCGCCGCAAGGCGGTGGCCGAGGTGGCCGAGCGGCTGGGCCTGTGGGTCGTCGAGGACGATCCGTACGGCGAACTCCGCTACGAGGGCGAGCACGTGCCGTGGATCTCCTCGCTGGAGGACGCCGCCGACCGCACGGTGCTGCTGGGCAGCTTCTCGAAGGTGATGTCCCCCGGCATGCGGCTCGGCCATCTCCGCGCGCCCGCCGCGCTGCGACGGGCCTGCGTGATCGTCAAGCAGGCCGCCGACCTGCACTGCTCCGCCGTGGACCAGGCGGCAGCCGCCCGCTACCTGGAGGTCTCCGACCTCGACGCCCACGTGGGCCGGGTCCGCGCCGCGTACGGCGAGCGCCGGAACGCCCTGCTCGACGGCCTGCCCGCCGCCCTCCCGCCGGGCAGCACCTGGAACCGGCCGGACGGCGGGATGTTCGTCTGGGTCAGGCTGCCCGACGGCCACGACGCGACAGCGCTGCTGCCCAAGGCGATCGCCCACGAGGTGGCGTACGTTCCCGGGGCACCGTTCTTCGCGGGCGCGCCGGACCCGGCCGCCCTGCGGATGTCGTTCACGACCCACACCCCCGACGAGATCCGCGAGGGGCTGCTGCGGCTGAGCAAGGCACTGGGCCGCGGCTGACCCCCTGCTCCGCGCGCCGCCCCGCAACCCCCGTCGCAGACGCGGGGTACGGGGCGGCGCGCGCCGGTTCAGGCGGGCAGGACCGGCAGCAGCTCCGGCAGGTGGCCGTCCGAGGCGGTCGCCGCGGCGACCCGCTCCTCGGGGACCTCTCCGTACAGGGTGGTACGCGGCTTCGCCGGGCGGCCGGCCAGGTCGGCGATGGCCACCAGGTCCTGGATCGAGCGGTACGAGCCGTAACTCGACCCCGCCATACGGGAGATGGTCTCCTCCATCAGGGTGCCACCGAGGTCGTTGGCGCCCGAGCGGAGCATCTCGGCGGCCCCCTCGGCGCCGAGCTTCACCCAGCTGGTCTGGATGTTGGTGATGTGCGGGTGGAGCAGCAGCCGGGCCATCGCGGTGACGGCCCGGTTGTCGCGGTCGGTGGGGCCGGGGCGGGCGATTCCGGCGAGGTAGACCGGGGCGTTGGTGTGGATGAAGGGGAGCGTCACGAACTCGGTGAACCCGCCCGTCTCCTGCTGGAGTCGGGCCAGCGTGCGCAGGTGCCCGAGCCAGTGGCGGGGCTGGTCCACGTGTCCGTACATCATGGTCGACGAGGAGCGCAGGCCCACCTCGTGGGCGGTCTTCACGACCTCCAGCCAGGTGGCGGTGGGGAGTTTGCCCTTGGTGAGGACCCAGCGGACCTCGTCGTCCAGGATCTCCGCCGCCGTGCCGGGGATCGAGTCGAGTCCGGCCTCCTTGGCGGCGATCAGCCAGTCTCGGATCGAAAGCCCGGTGCGGGTGGCCCCGTTGACGACCTCCATGGGCGAGAAGGCGTGGACGTGCATGCCGGGCACGCGTTCCTTCACGGCCCGCGCGATGTCGAAGTAGGCGGTGCCGGGCAGGTCCGGGTGGATACCGCCCTGCATGCAGACCTCCACCGCGCCCACGTCCCATGCCTGCGCGGCGCGGTCGGCGACCTGGTCGAGGGAGAGGGTGTACGCGTCGGCGTCGGTGCGGCGCTGCGCGAAGGCGCAGAAACGGCAGCCGGTGTAGCAGACGTTGGTGAAGTTGATGTTCCGGGTGACGACGTAGGTGACCTCGTCGCCGACCGTGTCGCGGCGCAGGGTGTCCGCGATCCGGCAGAGCTCGTCCAGCGCCGGGCCCTCCGCGTGGAGCAGGGCGAGCGCCTGGGCGTCGGTGAGCTTCGTCGGGTCGTCGGCGGCCTGGCCGAGCGCCTCGCGCACGTCCGCGTCGATCCGGGACGGCACCATGCCGGGGGCGGCGGCCTCGCGGAGCGCCTCCCAGTCCCCGTACACCTCGTCGAAGTCCTCGCGGCGGTCGCCGGTGCGGCCCTCGGTGTCGATGGTGCGGTGCAGGTCGGTGCGGCCACTCGCGCCGAACCCCTCGTCCGGCTCCTGCCAGGGCAGCCCGACCGGGATGGCGCCCTCCTTGGCCATGCCGGTCTCCGGGTCGGCGAGCGCGCGCACGTGCGGGAGGAGGCGCGGGTCGAGCCAGGGTTCACCGCGCCGGATGAACTCCGGGTAGATGGTGAGGCGTTCGCGCAAGGAGAAGCCGGACTCGGCGGTACGGGCCGCGAGTTCGTCGATGTGCGGCCAGGGGCGTTCGGGGTTCACGTGGTCGGGGGTGAGCGGCGAGACCCCGCCCCAGTCGTCGATGCCCGCGCCGACGATCAGCGCGTACTCGGAGTCCACCAGGTTCGGCGGGGCCTGGATGCGGGCGGAGGGGCCGAGGATGTGCCGGGCCACCGCGATCGTCGCGGCCAGCTCCTCCAGCTCCGCGTCGGGCATCGCGCGCATCGCGGTGTCCGGCTTGGCGCGGAAGTTCTGGATGATGACTTCCTGGATGCCGTGGTAGGCGCGGGCGGTGCGGCGGATCTCGAAGAGGGAGTCGGCGCGCTCCTCGTAGTCTTCGCCGATGCCGATCAGGATGCCGGTGGTGAAGGGGACGTTGGAGCGGCCGGCGTCCTCCAGGACGCGCAGCCGGACAGCGGGTTCCTTGTCCGGGGAGCCGTGATGCGGGCCGCCCTTCTCGGACCAGAGACGGGTCGCGGTGGTCTCCAGCATCATCCCCATCGAGGGGGCGACCGGCTTGAGGCGCTGGAGGTCGGTCCAGCCGAGCACCCCGGGGTTGAGGTGCGGGAGCAGACCCGTCTCCTCCAGGACACGGATCGCCATGGCGCGCACGTAGGCGAGGGTGTCGTCGTACCCCTCCGCCTCCAGCCACTCCCGCGCCTCGGGCCAGCGGTCCTCGGGGCGGTCGCCGAGGGTGAAGAGCGCTTCCTTGCAGCCGAGCGCCGCGCCCTGGCGCGCGATGTCGAGCACCTCGTCGGGCGAGAGGAACATCCCGTGGCCCTCGCGGCGGAGCTTGCCGGGGACGGTGACGAAGGTGCAGTAGTGACAGATGTCGCGGCAGAGGCGGGTGAGCGGAATGAACACCTTGCGGGAGTACGTGATGACGCCGGGCCGGCCCGCCGCCTCCAGCCCCGCGTCGCGCACCCGGGCGGCGGATGCGGCGAGGTCCGTCAGATCGTCACCGCGCGCCTGGAGGAGTACGGCGGCCTCGGTCGCGTCGAGGGCCACGCCGTCGCGTGCCCGTTTGAGAGCGCGCCGCATGGCGTTGGTCGTGGGGCGTCCGCTCTGAGGATCGGTCATGGATCGAGCATACGAGCGGCCCGGTGGCCGCCGGAGAGTGGTTCCTGACACATCGGCGCTCCTCACGGGGGTCGGCGCCGCGCGCCCGGGGCGGATGGTCGCGGTGCGGCGGGGTGCGCCCCGTAGGGTCGGGACGGTGATGGAAACGATCGTGTTCGACATCGGTGAGACCCTCGTTCGCGACGACCGCCACTGGGCGTCCTGGGCCGATTGGCTGGGGGTGCCCGCGCACACGGTGAGCGCCCTGGTCGGCGCGGCCGTCGTCGGGGGCGGCAGCGCCACGGACGCGCTCGCGCTGCTCCGGCCGGGCATGGACGTCGTGGAGGCGGAGCTGGCCCGTGAGGCGGCGGGGCGCGGCGAGCACCTCGGCGAACGGGACCTCTACCCGGACGTACGCCCGGCGCTGGCCGGACTCCGCGCGCTCGGGCTCCGCGTGGTGGTGGCGGGGCACCGGTCGACGCGCGCCATCGAGCAGCTGTCGGCCCTGGACCTCCCGGCCGACCACGTCGTCACCCCGGCGGAGTGGGGCGCGACCAAGCCGGACCCGGAGTTCTTCGTGGCGGTCCTCAAGGCGGCGGACGCCGACCCGCGCACCACGGTCTACGTCGGTGACCACCCGGCCGAGGACCTCTTCCCCGCGAAGGCCGCCGGTCTGCGGACCGCGCACCTGCGGCGGGGCCCCTTCGGACACTGGTGGGCCGATCACCCGGACGTGGTGGAGTCGGCCGACTGGCGGGTGGACGCCCTCACCGAACTGGCCGCGCTGCCGGGGCTGGTGCGGGAGCGCGGGGACGGGAGCGGCGGGGCGGGCGACGGTGGGCCGGTACGGGACGGGGGGCCGACGCTCCGGGCGCTGCGGTCGGTGCGTTAGGGCATGCCCGACGGGCGGAGGCGGCGCCGCGAGGCGATCTGCAGGTCGCTGTCGTTGTTCATGGATGCGGTGGTCCTCGGCATCGGTGGTGCGCGTGGGGGTGCGGCTCGGTGGTGG
>NZ_JBSFVR010000015.1:0-51959 GCF_053592415.1 Streptomyces sp. NPDC002690
TCCGAACTGGCCGGCCGGCCGGCCGGCCGGCCGGCCGGACGGACGGACGGACAACGCAGCGCGACGGACAAGGCAGGCGGACGGACAGGCCGGTACGTGCCCCGCACGCGTCTGGATGACCCGTGCGGGGTTCAGCCGGGCCGGGGATGGGGCTGGGGCTGGGGCGCACGCGCCCGTGGTTCCGGAATCCGGGCTCCGGGAGTCGGGCGCACGTCTTCGGAGTGCTCGGGGTGCTCGGGGTGCTCGCGCGCTCGGAATATCCGTAGCCCACCTCAGGGTGCCCGGAGGTTGACGCGGGTGATGCGGGTGATGCGGGTGACGCGAGGTCGCTCCGGGATGCCCCCGGATGCGATGGGCCGGCATGCGGTACCGCCGGCTACCTGCGCCCGCCCGCTCGGGCCGGCTACCTGCGCCCGCCTGATCGGGGTCCTCAAGGCTCTCCTTCGCCGACGAACCGTTCCTCCCTCTTCGCGTCCTTCGCGCTTTCCCTGCCCCTTCCTCTCCCTTCCTGACTTTCGCGCCCTATGGTGGCTTTCTTCCGAGAGGCCCGTCCTGGACGGTTGTTGTTTTGCCGGGCGCGGAGTGGTCCGGGCGAAAGGGGATCGCGGCGGCGCGGACCGCCCGTGAACGGATCTTGGTTCTTCGTACGGTGCGCCGCTCCCGAGCCGCGACAGCAATGGCCGGGCGGTGGTATCGATCTTTTGGTGTGCGCGCCAACGATGCGCTTCTCCCTCCTCTCGGTTCTCATGCGGGCACCCTCGATTCCGCTTGCCCATTTCCTCTGGCCGATCTCCTCGCCGATCCCTGTGGGCCTATGTCCCCGCGCAGCTTCGTTTCCCGACTTTCTCTTTCCGGACATGTTTTCTCCGTCGGTCGGTAACTTTGCGGTCGGCCATTTCGCTTCTTTCGTGACGTGGAAGGAGAGCTGGGCCCGGTCGCCGGATGTGCGGTGGGGAGGGATGCCTGCGCGTTCCCGATGTCGGACGGGGAGGGGTGCGGGGATGGTGGAGCGAGGGAGCACGGAATTCGGAAGGCATCATTCCGCTACCTGTCGTCACTCCGGGGAACGGTGTCCTTTCCGGCGGAGAGAAATCGGTGGACCGTTTCTTGTGACCGGGTGATGGGCAGCCCTTACGCTTCGGTCGAGGTCCAGTCGCTTCACAGGGGGAGTCGCCATGCAGCCGCTGGAAGCCGGCGAACCGCGCACCATCGGCGCCTACCGGCTGCTCGGCAGACTTGGCGCGGGCGGCATGGGACGGGTCTACCTGGGGCGTAGCGCGGGTGGCCGCACGGTCGCGGTGAAGGTGGTGCATCCGCACTTCGCCCTCGACGAGCAGTTCCGAGCCCGGTTCCGGCGCGAGGTGGACTCCGCCCGGCGCGTGGGTGCCCGCTGGACCGCTCCGGTCCTGGACGCCGACCCCGACGCGCCGGTGCCGTGGGTGGCGACCGGATACGTGGCGGGGCCGTCCCTCGCGCAGGCGGTGACCCGTCATGGCGCACTGCCCGAGCGCGCGGTGCGGACGCTGGGAGGCGGTCTCGCGGAGGCGCTGGGCGCCGTGCACGAGCAGGGCATCATCCACCGTGACGTGAAGCCTTCCAACGTCCTCCTCTCCCTCGACGGGCCCAGGCTCATCGACTTCGGTATCGCCCGGGCCATCGGCGCCACCGTCTCGCTCACCTCCACCGGGGTCTCCGTGGGTTCGCCGGGCTACATGGCGCCCGAACAGATCCGGGGCGCCGACATCTCCGGAGCGGCCGATGTCTTCTCGCTCGGCGCGGTCCTCGCGTACGCCGCCACCGGCTCGGCGCCTTTTCCCGGCGACTCCTCCGCCGTACTTCTGTACAAGGTGGTCCACGAGGAGCCCGAACTCGGCGATCTCCGGGGCGGAATGAGGGATCTCATCGCCGCGTGCCTGGCGAAGGACCCGGCCGCCCGCCCCTCCCCGCCCGACATAGCCGGCGCTCTCGCCCCCGGCGGTGCGGGCGTGTTGGTGTCGGCGGGCTGGCTTCCTGCCGCGTTGGTGCATGAGGTGAGCCGGGACGCCGTGGCGCTGCTCGACCTCGAACCCCAGGAGGGCCCGGTGCTGTCGGGCCCCGTCCCCTTCAGCAGCGCCTCGCTCGAAGCACGCCCGCTCGAAGCACGCCCCCTCGACGCACGCCCTGCCGACGCACGGGGCGCTGAGGGCCGTACGGCGGCGCCCGCCGACGGTGGCACCGGCGGCACCAGTGGCTCGGGTGGCAACGGCGATGAGAGCGCGGGCCCCCAGTCCGCCGACGGTCACTCCACGGGGCTCCACTCCTCCAGAGCCCCGTACTCCGGCGCCGGCCTCGGCGTCTTCGGCCCGCCGATCCCGCTGCCCGCCGTCGACGGGGCGGGAGGTGCCCCGGGCCTGGAGGCCGCTCACCATCCGGCGAACGATCCACGCCGCTCCCCGTCGGACTCGGCCCTCTCCCCGCCCGGGCCGCGGTTCTCCGTCGCGATGAGCGCCGACAGGCTGCCGGAGACCCGGCCCGGGGCCCGTCCCGGCCGGAGGGTCAGCTGCACCGTCGCGCTGGCCGTCGCCGGCGCGCTGGCCGTCGTGGCTCTGACGTCGGGCATGCTCGGCGACCTGTTGCCCTGGGGCGGTGACGCGGGCGATCACCGCGATACCGCCGCCACCCCGCACTCCGCCTCCCCGACCCCGGGGTCCTCCTCCGCCTCTCCGTCCACGTCCGACGACCCTTCCGCCGACTCCGGCTCCGGTACGCCGTCGGGTGACGTCACGTCGCCGCCCGCACCCGGCGACGGAGACCCCGGGGACGACGAAGGGAGCGGCGGCGGGACCGGCGACAAGGTCACCGCCCTGCCCAAGTCGTTCGTGGGTACCTGGTCCGGACCGACCACCGAACGCTCCGGCGTCTCGCACGGCAACCTCACCGCCGTGTTCACCGAGGGGAAGACTGGCCAGGACGTCGTGCGGATGACCCAGTCGATCAGTTACCTCGGTTCGCAGATCTCCTGTTCCAGCATCGGCACGCTCTCCTCCGGCACCAAGAAGGTGCTGAAGGTCCACGAGCGCTCGGACGCGAGCAGTTCCGCGAGCCTGTTCTGCACCGGGGCCGAAGCGGAACTCACCTTCACCCTCAACAAGGACGGAACTCTCGCCTACCGGTCGTACGAAGAGGCCGCAGGGCTTCCCACCGGCACGCTGACCCGGTCCGGCCACTGAACACCGTGAGGGCTGGCGTAGGCTGATTCGGTCCGTGGATCCGTAGAAACACCGCCGAAAGGTGACAGCCCGGTGACCGAGAAGGCCGACCTTCAGCCCATCCTCGACCGCGCCGCCGAAGGCGGGCGAATCTCCGAGGAGGAGGCGCTCGACCTGTACCGGTCGGCACCGCTGCACGCGCTCGGAGCAGCGGCCGACGCCGTGCGCCGCCGCCGCTACGCGGGTACGGAGCACATCGCGACGTACATCATCGAGCGCAACATCAACTACACCAACGTGTGTGTCACGGCGTGCAAGTTCTGCGCCTTCTACGCCGCGCCGAAGGACACCGCCAAGGGCTGGTCCCGCGACCTCGACGACATCCTGCGCCGCTGCGCGGAGACCGTCGAGCTGGGCGGCACCCAGATCATGTTCCAGGGCGGCCACCACCCCGACTACGGCGTGGAGTACTACGAGGAGCACTTCTCCGCCATCAAGAAGGCGTTCCCGCAGCTGGTGATCCACTCGCTGGGCGCTTCCGAGATCGAGCACATGGCCCGTATCTCCAAGGTGTCCGCCGAGGAGGCGATCCAGCGCATCCACGCCGCCGGTCTCGACTCCTTCGCCGGTGCGGGTGCCGAACTCCTGCCGTCCCGCCCGCGCAAGGCCATCGCTCCGCTGAAGGAGTCCGGTGAGCGCTGGCTTGAGATCATGGAGATCGCGCACAAACTCGGTGTCGAGTCCACCTCCACCATGCTGATGGGCACCGGCGAGACCAACGCCGAGCGTATCGAGCACCTCCGCATGATCCGTGACGTGCAGGACCGTACGGGCGGCTTCCGCGCCTTCATCCCGTACACCTACCAGCCGGAGAACAACCACCTGAAGGGCCGCACACACGCGACGCTCTTCGAGTACCTCCGCATGATCGCCATCGCGCGCCTCTTCCTGGACAACGTCCCGCACATCCAGGGTTCCTGGCTGACCACCGGCAAGGAGGTCGGCCAGCTGTCGCTGCACTACGGCGCGGACGACCTCGGCTCGATCATGCTGGAGGAGAACGTCGTCTCCTCCGCGGGTGCCAAGCACCGCTCCAACCGCCTGGAGATCATCGACCTGATCCGCAAGGCGGGGCGGGTGCCCGCACAGCGCGCCACGACCTACGAGCACCTGGTCGTCCACGAGGACCCGGCGCTGGACCCGGTCGACGACCGAGTCGTCTCGCACATCTCCTCCACCGCCCTCGAAGGCGGCACCGCTCACCCCGAGCTGAAGCTCCTCAACGCCAACTGACGACGTCGGCGTCCTTGGCGTCGCCGTGTTCCCCGGCATGCCGTCCTCCTTCCGTCTCTTCCCGCCCGGGACCGGGCCAGGTGTCTTCTCGTGCTGACGATCCACGCCGCCGATCTGCTGCTGCCCGGCCCCGGGCGGCGGCCGGTTGCCGGTGGTGCGGTTCTCGTCAGGGACGGGTCGGCCGTCGCCGTCGGCCCGTACGAGGACCTGGCCGACGGGAATCCGACGGCCCGGGTGCGCCGCTGGCCCGGGCTGCTGACGCCCGGACTCGTCCAGACGCACGGCTCGGCACTGCTGGAACGGGCCTACCACCCCGACCCCCGGGAGTCGGACGCCCTCGGCACCGAACCCCTGACCGGTGCCGCGCTGAGCGGCGTGGACATGGGCGACAGCCGGTGGGGCGCGAGTGCGCGACGCGGGGTGCAGCGGATGTTTGCCCACGGCACCGTCGCCGTGGTGGGGCCCTTCACACGGCCCTCCGTGGCGGACGCGGTGCAACGGTCGGGTATGCGGGTCCTGGTCCGGCCCTCGCCCGAGACGGGGGCGCCGGCCTCGCTGGACCCCCTCACGGGGCGTCGTACGGCAGCCGAGACGTTCGCCGGGCCTGCGCTCGACACCGCGAACCGCCCTGCGGACTTCGCCGTGTTCGACGTCCCCGACGACGAGACTCTCCTCGAGGTGGGCGCGGCCTGCTGCGTCGTCACCGTCCTCGGGGGACGGATGGTCTACCGGCGACGTTGAGGTCGAGTCGAGGCGGAGGCCCTGGCGCCGGCCTCTTCCCGCGTCACATCCCCTTCATCGGGTGCTGGACCGCGTACCGCACCCGCTCGATGAGCCGGGCGTCCTGCGCGATCCCGCGCAGCTTCTCGGCGGTGACGGGCGAGGACTTCCCGTGCTCGTCGTCCGGCGCCACGGAGAGGCCGACCAGGTTGTCCTCGTAGGTGAAGCTGATCCGTACGCCCGTCGTGTCCTCGGAGTTGACCGCGGCCGTCGTCGCGGTGCCCCATATGCCGTCCTGGACCAGGAACTTGTGGCAGGTGCTGTGCTTCGCCGGGACGTCCTCGCACGTCGGTTCACCGGTCTTCCCGCCTTCCGCGGGGCGGACCGAGAAGGTCAGGGGGAAGGTGAACTCCCCGGACTTGAGCTGGTACTGGCTGACGCGCAGGTCCACCGGGTGCACCACACCGTCGGCGAAGAGCATGTCGTCGAGTTCCTGGGCGGCCCTCTTCTGGAACTCCTGTTGGATTCTGCGCTCCGAGGCCGTCAGGTCCGCCATGGAGAACTCGCCGGGCGACGGCTCCACGTGCACCGGCTCGCGTGAGCGGTCGACGTGGCCGGCACGGGCCGGGACGTCCGGGGCGCCGGTGAGGGACAGCCCGGGGTCCGGGCTCGTGACGGCGGTCGTGGCTCCGCCGTCCGGCCAGGCGGACGCCGAAGCGAGGATTCCGAGGGCCATCACCGCAGTCGCCCCCGCGCCCAGGGCCGCCTGGCGGCGGGCACGGCGCTTGCGGCCCTGGACGACCGCTCCTGCGACCAGGTCGCCCGGCAGCGGCGCGCGGCCCGTGGCCTCCTTCATGACGGACCTCAGCAGATCACCCATCTCCCGCTCGACGTCCGTGGGATCGGTCAGCATGGTTCCACCTCTTCTTTCAGGCATGGACGGTGTAGGTGCGGGCGTCGCCGAGCTGCTCGCGCAGCCGGGCAAGGGAACGGGAGCACTGGCTCTTGACGGTGGACTCACTGCACCGCATCAGTGAGGCGACGGTCTCGACGCTCAGGTCCTCCCAGTAGCGCAGGACGACCATCGCCCTTGCCCGGGGCGGCAGTTCGGCCAGTGCGGACAGAAGGGTGACCGTCAGCTCGGGGCTGATGTCGGCGGTGGGTGGGTCCACCGGGGTGTGCGCGAGGAGGTCACGGATGCGCCGTCTTCGCTCGGCGAGGTAGGTGCGCGTCAGCACCGTCCTGGCGTAGGCGTGCGGCGAGTCGGCCGCACCCACTCTGCGCCAGTGCTGGAACAGCTTGGCCAGCGTCGTCTGCGTGAGGTCCCGTGCGTTCTCCGCGTTTCCGCAGAGAAGATAGGCAGTCCTGTACAGCCGGCGTTGGTTCGCGCGGGCGAATTCCTCGAAGCCCTCGGCATTCATGGGGCCGGTCGAGCCCCGGCCCGGTCCTGCGTCCATCTGTCCCCCCGTCCTGCTTCCTGCTACGTCCTGTTCGTCCTGTCCGTCCTGTCTCCCTTCTCTGAGTGCTCCCGCCGGGGAAAGGTTGAGAGGAAGTGGAAACTCGTCGCGGGCGTGCCGTACGGGTCCGGCGCGCCACCCCGGGTGCCCCCGCGAAGCCTGTCGGTGCGGGCTGCTTGAATGGGTGGGTGACCCGAGCATCCCTGGAAAAGCAGCCGCACGAAGTCGCCTCGATGTTCGACGACGTGGCGCGAAGGTACGACCTGACCAACGACGTGCTCTCGCTCGGACAGGCCCGGCTCTGGCGCAAGGAGGTCGCCAAGGCGGTCGACGCGCGCCCGGGGCAGAAGATCCTGGACCTGGCCGCCGGTACGGCCACCTCCTCGCAGCCCTTCGCACAGGCCGGCGCCTACGTCGTGCCCTGCGACTTCTCGATCGGCATGCTGAAGGTGGGCAAGGAGCGACACCCCTGGATGCCGTTCACGGCGGGTGACGGGACGAAGCTCCCGTTCAAGGACGAGACCTTCGACGCGGTCACCATCTCCTTCGGGCTCCGCAACATCCAGGACACCGATGCCGCGCTGAGCGAGCTCCACCGGGTCACCAAGCCCGGCGGCCGGGTCGTGATCTGCGAGTTCTCGCAGCCCACCTGGACGCCGTTCCGCACGGTGTACCTGGAGTACCTCATGAAGGCGTTGCCGCCCCTCGCCACCGCGGTGAGCAGCAACCCGGACGCGTACGTCTACCTCGCGGAATCCATCCGCGCCTGGCCGGACCAGGCCGGACTCGCGACCCTGCTCCAGAAGGCCGGCTGGTCGGGCGTCGCCTGGCGCAACCTCACCGGCGGCGTGGTCGCGCTGCACCGGGGCGTGCGCGACTGAGCGCCGGCCCTACGGGTACCCCCGGAGCCGGCCGGGGCACGTGGGGCACCCCTCAGCCGCCCAGCTCCAGGCGGTAGCAGAGCGCCGTGCGCGGGACTCCGGTGGTGATTTCGTACGACTCGGCGAGGCGCATCCCCAGCCGCTCGGCGACCGCTACCGACCGGTGGTTGCGCGAGTCGATCATCGCCACGACCTCGTCGACGCCCGCAGCCCGTACCCGTTCCAGCGTGGTGCGGGCGGCGGCGGTGGCGTATCCGTGGCCCCAGGCGGCGCGTCCCAGCCGCCAGCCGATCTCGATCGCTCCGACCGGCCCGAACGTGGCGTGCGGCCACGGCTGGGCGCCGGTGAAGCCCAGTACTTCGCCGGCCTCGTCGGTCAGCGTCCAGAAACAGAAGCCGAGTTCGGCGTCGTGCCGGCGCTGGCGCGCGGTCAGCTCCTCGTACACCGAGAACTCCGCGCTCCGGCCGCCGTGGAACTCCATCACCTCGGGATCGTCGAACGTCCGGTACCAGCTCAGGGCGTCCTCGTCGGTGGGAACCCGCAGACGTACCGTCGGGTGGGAGGAAGGCGCGATCGTCATCGGGGAGCCCTTCGGTAAGTTGATCTGCCGGTCCCCATAGACTGCATGGGACCGGTGCCCCGCGGCACGCGTTTTCGAGTCTTCGGGAGATCCGACCGTGACCGAGCCCCTCTCCGAACACAGCGCGGACGTGATCGTCGTCGGAGCGGGCCCAGCCGGCTCCACGACCGCGTACTACCTCGCCAAAGCCGGGCTCGACGTCCTGCTGCTGGAGAAGACGGCGTTCCCCCGGGAGAAGGTCTGCGGCGACGGTCTCACCCCGCGCGCGACCAAGCAACTGGTCTCCATGGGCATCGACATCTCCGAAGAGGCGGGCTGGTCGCGGAACAAGGGCCTCCGCATCATCGGCGGCGGCGTCCGTCTCCAGCTCGACTGGCCCGACCTCGCCTCCTACCCGGACTACGGCCTCGTCCGCAAGCGCGACGACTTCGACGAGCAGCTCGCCCGGCAGGCGCAGAAGGCGGGCGCGCGGCTGTACGAACGCGCCAACGTCGGCGCCCCGATCATCGACGAGCGCACCGGCCGCATCACCGGCGTCAACGCCAAGCTCGGTGAGGAGAAGACCCCGGTCACCTTCCACGCCCCGCTCGTCGTCGCCGCCGACGGCAACTCCACCCGGCTCTCCCTCGCCATGGGCCTGCACCGCCGCGAGGACCGCCCGATGGGCGTCGCGGTCCGTACGTACTTCACCTCGCCCCGCCACGACGACGACTACCTGGAGTCCTGGCTCGAACTCTGGGACCGGCGCGGCCCGCAGGACCGCCTGCTGCCCGGGTACGGCTGGATCTTCGGCATGGGCGACGGCACGTCCAACGTCGGCCTCGGCATCCTCAACTCCTCTTCGGCATTCCGCGAGCTGGACTGGCGCGAGGTCCTCAAGGCGTGGTGCGCCTCCATGCCGGCGGACTGGGGCTACACCCCGGAGAACATGACGACGCCCATCCGCGGCGCCGCCCTCCCGATGGCCTTCAACCGCCAGCCGCACTACACCAAGGGCCTGCTGCTCGTCGGTGACGCGGGCGGCCTCGTCAACCCGTTCAACGGCGAGGGCATCGCCTACGCCATGGAGTCCGGCCAGATCGCGGCCGACGTCATCGTGCAGGCCACCGCCCGTGCGACCCCGGCCCAGCGCGAACTGGCCCTGCACAACTACCCGAAGATCCTCAAGGACACCTACGGCGGCTACTACACGCTGGGCCGCGCGTTCGTGAAGATCATCGGCAACCCGAAGATCATGAAGATCGCCACGCAGCGCGGCCTCACCCACCCGCTGCTGATGAAGTTCACCCTGAAGATGCTGGCCAACCTCACCGACCCGACCGGCGGAGACGCGATGGACCGCATCATCAACGGGCTCTCGAAGGTGGCACCGAAGGCGTGAGGCGGGGGCCGGGCGCGAGGGTGACCGCTTCCTGAGCGGTGAATCGGCCGGTGGTGGCCCCGGGGGACGGCTGAGCCGCCCTCGGGGCTTCTGTCCGCGGAGGGGACATCCGAAGGCCCGCGACCGGTTGTCACCACGAGGGTCCGTGGCGACCATGGGGCCGTGGAGTCAGCGGGTCACGTGGGACGGACAGCCCAGGGGGAAGCGTGATGAGTACAGGTGTTGTCGCTCTGCTGGTCGCCGCCGTAGGGGTGCTGGGCACCTTGCTCGCGCCGGTCACCACTGCCTGGGTGAGTGCGCGCACCCGCCGTCTGGAGTTCGAGATCCAGCAGCGCACCGACCGGGCCAACCGGCAGGTCGAGGATGCACGGCAGGACCTGGAACGCAGACGTGCGACATACGTGGCCCTCAACTCCAGCGCACGTCGCTACCGGTTGGAACTGATGGACGAACTCCACGCCGTGCGCATGGGGGAGTCCGGGGTGCCCGGTCGCAGTTCCACCGAGAACACGCGGGCGAGCTTCCAGAACACGTACGCCGAGGCTCAGATGCTGGTCCCTGACTCCGTGCTCGGGCCGTGCCGAGCGGTGCGCATCGCACTCGCGGACGCTCAGAAGCTTCTGGACGCGCTGCGCGCGGTGACGACGTACGAGACCGATGACTGGGAGGAAGCGCACGCCTTCTTGCTGAGGTTGTGGGATGTCATAGGGGAGATGTCGGTCGCCATGCGACGGGACCTGGGGATCGCGTCGTCTCCCGGCCAAAGCGTGTTGTGAAGGGTCCGCCTATCCGCCGTCCGGGCGGCCGGTGCCACTTTCGGACCACGCCCCGAGCGGCGCACCGGCCCGATGCCCGTCCGGATCGGCCGCCGCGTCCGGCGCGCCGCGATGAGTTTTCGCCGGTCCGACTGTCTTCCTTACGTACAGAGCCTGTGGACGACGGAAGACCAGGGAGCGAGCCCGTGCGTATCGTCATCAGTGAATTCATGAGTCTCGACGGCGTCGTGCAGGCGCCGGGCGGCCCCGAGGAGGATACGGATGGCGGGTTCGCGCACGGTGGGTGGTCGCACCCGTTCTTCGACCCGGAGGTCGTGGGCGGGACCTTCGACGAGGTGCTCGCCAAGGCGGAGGCGCTGCTGTTCGGGCGCCGTACCTGGCAGACGATGGCCGGGGCGTGGCCGGACCGGGCGGGCGACCCGTTCGCCGACCGGATGAACGCCATTCCGAAGTACGTCGTCTCGAAGACGCTGGCCGACCAGGACCTGTCGTGGGCCAACACCACGCTGATTCCCGGCGGTGAGGCCGTCGACCGCATCCGTGCCCTGCGCGGAACGGAGGGTGGTGATCTGGCCGTCATGGGCAGCCCCACCCTCGCGCGGACTCTCCTGGCCGAGGGCCTGGCCGACGAACTGCGGCTGATGGTCATGCCGGTACTGCTCGGTGGCGGTAAGACGATCTTCCCGGCGGACGGTGGCCTGCGCACGCTGGAGCTGGTCTCGACGGTCACCAGCGCCGCCGGAGTGAACGTGTGCACCTACCGGCCGGCTGCTACGAACGTCTGATCGCCTCTCGCGAACGCTCTGGCGAACTCGGCTGTCTCTGCCGAGTAATGCCTTGCGTCCGCCTCCGGCCGCCCACACCATCGGGTCCATGAGAGCAGACGTGCGGTACGACGACGATGCCCTGGTGCTCACGAGCGACTCGACGGAGGACGGCCTCTACCACCTGCCCCGCGCCGGAGAACCGATGGACGAGAGCCGCTGCCGGGCCCTCACCCTCGCGGAGGCGCTGCATGTGCGCATCCGGCCGGTCGGCACGGCGGAGGAGGTGCTCCGCGACTGGACGGTCAGAGGCCCGAAGAGCGGCGCGGCGCGGTGGAAGGACCCGACGACCTCCGTGCCCAAGCGCGTACGGGCCGGTGCGATAGTCATCCGCGACGGACAGATCCTGCTCATCCGGCAGTCCGACCGCCGTTACACCTGGTACGAGATCCCCGGCGGCGGCGTGGAGGCGGGGGAGACCCTGCACGAGGCGGTGCTGCGGGAGTTGCGGGAGGAGACCGCGCTCGCCGGGAGCGTCGACCGGGAGGTGGCCCGAGTGTGGAAGGAGGAGACCCGGCAGCACTACTTCGTCGTACACGCGGAGGGTGAGGTCGGCGCAGAGGACCAACTCGACAACTACGGGGGCCGGCCCGTGTGGATGCCGGTGGCCGAACTGCCCGGGACGGCCCTCTGGCCACGGCGGCTGAGCTGGCGCATCGCCCACTGGCAGAACACCGGGTGGCCCGCGTCACCCATCGAACTCGCCGACAGCGTCAAGGACTTGGGGAAACCCTGTACGTGGTAGCTGCGGGGTGCCGAGGCTCGGTGACGGGTCCGGGTCCGGGTCCGGGTCCGGGTCCGGGTCCGGGTCCGGGGCCGAGGCTGGGGCGCGGTCGGGGCCGCCGTGCGCGCCGGACTCCGCGTGCGACAACAGGAGGTACGTCAGGGGGCGCACGTTCCACTCCAGGTGGCGGCCCTTGCGGAGCCGGAGCACGTACCCGCAGGGCTCGCCCTGGTACAGCGCGCCGAGGGCGGGAATCCAGCCGCCGTGATCCGCCCAGCGGCGGGCCTTGGCCGCCTCGTGCGGAGGCAGTCCGAGAAGGTGGCTCGCGCGGAGCCGGCCGCGGATGGCTCGGACGGCGTCGTGCGGGGTGGGCAGGCTGCGGGAGGTCCACGGGCTCGAGTGCGAAGCCGTTCGCGGGCCCGTAACGGAGCACCTCGAACCGTAAGTCGATCCGCCGCCGGGCCTCGGCGGGCTCGGGTGTTGTCCGGAATGAGTTGGGCATGGTGGACCGTCCGATCGCAGCATCGCGGCAGGGGCGCCCATGTGCCCGCATGACTGCGGGCAGGGCGCGTCATGTCGGTTCCAGGGCGGTCGAGCGGTGCGGGCCGACCGGTATCGACGACGTAGGGTGACGCTAGCGTGACTCCTGGATGCGGTGCAAGGGTGTTCCGGAGCTTTGATGTCGTGGTCACGCGCGAGAGCCCCCTGCCGGACGGCTGGGGGCTCTCGCGCGGTGCTGGGCAGATGTGTCCTACAGGGCGAAGTGGTCGAACTCGCCCGCCTTGACGCCCTTGATGAACGCGGCGAACTTGGCGGGGGTCGTCACTGTCACGATGCTCGGATCGTCGCTCTCCCGCATCAGGATCTGGCCGGCTTCTTCGGCGATCTCGACGCACTGCTCGCCGCCGCCTCCGGAGAAGGACGACTTCTGCCACTCGATCTCAGTGTTCATGCTCCGGATTCTCACATGTCCCGGGCGAGGTGGTGAATGAAGCTTCTCGACTCCTCCGGCGGCAGGCTTACTTCTCGCGCGAAGTCGAGTTGCATCCGGTATCTGCGCAGGTCTGCCGCCGCATCCAGGTGGACGCCGCCGAAAGGGGCGTCGACGTGCACGGTGTCCAGCTCGGGCACGATTCCGCCGGCGTACAGAACGGTCTGGGTGACCTCCACGAACCGATCGCTGGCGAAAGGGATCACTCGGATCGTCACGGCGTCCAACTCGGCTGATTTGAGTAGGTGTTCCAGTTGCTCGCGCGCTACCGTCCGGCCGCCCACGCGCATGCGGAGGCTGGCCTCGTGGACGATGGCCTCGAATCGCGGAGGGCTTTTGCGATGGAGGACCGACTGTCTGCGCATGCGATGTTCCACGCGTGCTTCCACCTCTTCGGCGGGTAGCTTCGGCAACACCCCGTCGAAGAGGGCGCGCGCGTACTCCGGGGTTTGGAGGAGACCCGGCAGGGTGACCGACTGGAGACACCGCATGTGGTCCGCGTGGTGCTCCAGTTCGGAGACGTCCAGGAAGCCCGGCGCGAGTGCACCGCGGTACTCGTCCCACCAGAACTGTCCGCGGTGCTCCAGCGAAATGGCACAGAGGGCATCGATCAACGCTCGGTCGTCGCAGCCGTAGAAGACGGCGAGACGTCGGATCCGCGCCTCGCCGATGCCGCTGCGCCCCGCTTCGATGTGGCTGATGCGAGCTTGGTCGGTGGAGATGAGTCCGGCGGCTTCGCGGGCGGTCTTTCCCGCGCTCTCGCGCAACTTTCTCAACTCCGCCCCCAGGCGGGCCTGGCGGGCGGTCGGGTTGTCTCTCGGTGGCATGTCACCTTCCCCTGTTCTGCCCCACAGTCTGGCGCGGTCGTGGCGTGATGGTCCACCCGACCGTGTGAATAAGGAGGGGGCAACCTTGTTCCGGTGCCTACTTGGACCCTATGGTCCTCCGCATGGCCAGTCGAGCGTGTCGAGGGCTGAGCTGCCTCGCCTGCAAACCGGTCAGCCGCACCACGGTTCGGCTGAAGTGGTCGGAGTCAGGACGTGCGCACTGGAGACCGGATCGCGTAGGGAGAACTCGTCATGACCGTCGTAGCAACCCCGCCCCCGTCCGCCCTGCCCGAGAGGTCGCCTCTGCCGCGACGCGGCGACCGTTACCGGGTGGTGGCACCCAACAACGCCCACGCCGCGAAGCTGGCGCGGGACTTCGTGGGCACACTCCTCCGGGTGACCGGGCACCCCGGACTGGGCGACGACGCCCGGTTGTGCGTGAGCGAGGTGGTGGGCAACGTGTACTGCCACACGCGGTCGAGGCTGATCCGCGTGGACGTGGCGGTCGACTCCCATCGGGTCACGGTCCACGTGACGGACGACCAGCCGGAGCCGCTGCCCCTCACCGTTCCGGGGCCCGGCGCGGAGAGTGGCCGGGGGCTGCTCATCGTGGACCGGCTGTCCTTGCGCTGGGGGGCCACCGTGCAGGGGCGGGGGACACGGCAGACGAAGACGGTCTGGTTCGTGCTGGTGGGGCCGGAACCGGAACTCCAGGCATCACACCCACGGGGCGAGCGAGAGCTGTAGCCGAGCCCGCAGCGAGACAATCGCCGGCCGCCTGCCCGCCCTGGCGTATCCCCGTCCTGGGGGTATCCCCACCCTGCTCACTGGCCTCAGCTGCACTGCCGATCGGCGTGCCAACCGGATGTTCCCGGGGCGGGCGCCCCCGGAGGATGGAAGACATCCGGTCGGCTCCGATCGCACCCCGCACCCCGTATTCAGGCATCCAAGGATCACCCATGGCACGTATGCGCCCGCTCTCCCGACGTTTCCGCCGCGCGCTGTCCGCGGTCGCCCTGCTGGCGGTCACCGGCGGGATCGTCACCGCCTGCGGCGAGGGGGATTCCGCCGCCCCGCAGGCGACCCCGACGAAACCCTCGGCGTCGGCTTCGGCTTCGGCTTCGGCCGGGGCGGAGGCGCCGAAGCTGCACATGATCGACAGCGACGGTCACCAGGTCGCGTTCCACGTCACCGCGGGCCACGGCCCCACCATCGTCCTGGACGCGGGGGGCGGGGAGGACTCCTCGTACTGGAAGGACATCGTGCCCCGGCTTCACGCGGACACCGGGGCGACGGTCATCACGTACGACCGGGCCGGTCTCGGCCAGAGTGAGGCGGTGCCCGGGGCCTGGGACGTGGAGGCCGCCGTCAGTGATCTGAAGACGGGGCTCACCGAGTTGGGTGTCACCAAGGACGTGATCCTGGTGTCCCACTCGCAGGCCGGCGAGGTCGCGACCTACTTCACCAAGGAGAACCCGAAGGAGGTTTCCGGCTCCGTGCTCGTGGACGCCAACCTGCCCCCGTTCTTCACGGACGAGGAGATCGCCCGGCTCACCGCCGCGACCCAGCCCCAGCTGGACGCCGCGAAGAAGGACCCCACCGAGCCGGCGAACGCCCAACTGATCGCGACCGCCGAGAACTTCACCCCGGTCCACCAGGCGTACAACAAGATGTCCTGGCCGGACAGCGTCCCCGTGGACGTCATCGTGTCGGAGAAGACCCCCTTCGACGGATCGCCCGAGGACGCTCAGCGCTGGCGTGACGCCGCCGCCTCGTTCGTCCAGCAGGGGCCGAACCGGACGCTCGTCACGGCGATGGGCAGCTCGCACGACGTGCCGAAGGACCGGCCCGATTTCGTGGTGGAGCAGATCGAGAAGACGGTGTCCGCGCGCGGCTGACCCGTCACCGCCGTGGGGCGCACGGGCCCGGGCCGTGGCGGACAGGTCGGACGGGGCGAACAGGTCGTACGAGGCGGATGGGTTGGACGGTGCGTAAGGGGCGGACGGGGTCCGAATGCGGCCCGCTCTGGCCGGTAAACCTGCACATCATGCGTCCCCTATAGGGATGAACCAGGACGCATCCTCTCGCCCGGGGGTTCCCGGCCTGATCATGATGAGCCCTGTCTCCGTGACGTCCCTCAGTTTCCGTGCCCGCCGATCCGTCGGGCCGCTGGGGCGTGCGCAGACGGAGGAGCATCACCATGTCCGGTCAGCAGGCTGAGCAGGGCGTCGGCGAGTTCGCGGTCGGCGGGGCGGTCCATGCCCAGGCGCCGATCACCCTCCCGGTGCCCCGGCCCGACGAGGAGTGGGAACTCCCGAACGGCTTTGCCCACGTCTTCTACGGCGAGAACAACGACGGCATCCGGAGGCCGGTCCTCCTGGCCGACGGGTTCAACCTCGGCCCCTCCGACCTGGACAAGCTCTTCCGCGGCCTGGACGGGGGTGAGTACGCACTCGTCACGAAGATCCGTCGGAGCGGCCGGGACGTCGTCCTCATCGGCTACGACGAGCGCAGCGCCTCGATCCTCGACAACGCGAAGACCGTCACCGCCGCCATCCAGCGCACCATCGCCGCGAGGCGAGGAGACACCCCCCTGACCGTGGGCGGCTTCAGCATGGGCGGGATCATCACCCGGTACGTCCTCGCCAAGCTGGAGGGCCAGGGCATCGACCACCAGACGGCCCTCTACTTCTCCTGGGACAGCCCGCACCGGGGTGCCGTCATCCCTATCGGGCTCCAGGCTTTCTCCTACTTCATCCCGATGGCCAACAAGTTCGCCCGGCAGATGGACAGCCCTGCCGCGCGCGAGATGCTGTGGCGCCACTACGACCGGGAGACGGAGACCGTGGGGGCCGCCCCCGAGCGCGAGAAGTTCCTCGCGGAGCTGCGCTCGGTCGGGTTCTGGCCGCAGATCCCCCGCCTCATCGCGGTGGCCAACGGGCGCGGCGACGGCCTGGGGCCGGCCGTCAACCCCGGTCAGGTCGCACTCGCCAGCGTCGGCGAGCTGGTCTACCCCGGCACCACCTTCTACACCCAGTCCGAGGGCCACGAGGTCGTCGTCGCCGAACTGAAGCGACTCTTCCCGGCCGCCGAGAAGACCGTCACCACCAGCGGGTTCCCCGAGCTCGACGGCGCACCCGGCGGCACGCTCGACTCGTACGGCATCCTCGCGGAGATGCTGGAGCAGTTCGGGGCCGAGACCGAACTGAACCACGCCGACGTCTGCTTCGTCCCGACCGTGAGCGCCGTCGCGATCCGTGACGTCGACCAGCCGGACGACCTCTACGCGAACATCGACGGGCTGCCGCCGGAGGAGAGCGACCTCGACGAGTTCCTCTGCTCGTCCGAGACCACCGGGCACACCCGGGTCACCGAGCAGCTCGGGAGCTGGCTTCTGGAGCGGCTGCCGGACTGAGTCCACCCGGGCTCCTTCCCGGCCTTCCCGCCGTGCCGGCAGCCGGGCAGAGGGCGGGCAACAGGGCTCGACCGGGGGCGGGTTCGCTTTCGATTTTCCCGATGCTGCGGCGGGCAGGTGGGGATCGGCGGGCGGCCTGGGGTGTGGGGGCGCGGGCGCCCAGTCCCGCGCGCGGGGAGCACACGAGCCTGCTGTACGGGCACGGCGCCAACGCGGGACTTGGTGTGGGGGCCATCCCCGCACGCGCGGGGAGCACCAGACGGAAACGCCGATCATGACCCGCGACGAGGGACCATCCCCGCACGCGCGGGGAGCACAACGACGCGGCGAGATGTGAGACCACGGCGACGGGACCATCCCCGCACGCGCGGGGAGCACTCTTCCTGACCTGGGGCGTTATGACGCCGGAAGGCCACTGAAGGCCAACTTCGCCGAGTCCGGCATAAGGTGCACTTCGCCAAGGGGCGCATCGCAACCCGTCACGTCGCGCCCGTACGGAAGGGCAACCGCCCCTGCCGTGCGCTCCCCGAGCGTACCCAGCCGCCACCCGCTCCACCGCCGCCTCGGCCGATCCGCCGTCACGGGCCCCGCGCCCCGCACCGCCACCGCCCCGACGCACCGGGGCCGATCGCACCAAGGTTCCCACGCGCCAAGGGCCGCCCCTCCCGAGCGGGGAGGGGCGGCCCTTGGCCGCGCACGACCGACGGCGAACCGCGAGCGAGCTTGTGAATCAGTGAACGTACTCGGCGCGGGCGCCTTCCACGCGTGGGGCGACCCGTGCCGAATCGTTCACGCGGTCAGTGCGGTCAGAGAACCCGGACCGCGCCCGTCGGCTGGTCGTAGGAGAGGTCGCGCAGGACCGTGCCGGTGCTGGAGTTCTGCGCGCCGACGAACTGGCCGCCGCCCACGTAGACGGCCACGTGGTACGCGCTGCCCGCGCTGCCCCAGTAGAGGATGTCGCCGGGCTGAAGGTTGCTCAGCGAGACCTGCGTGCCGGCCACCGACTGGTCCTGCGAGACGCGCGGCAGGCTGACGCCGACCGAGGCGTACGCGGCCTGGACGAGGCCCGAGCAGTCCCACGAGTTCGGGCCGGTGCCGCCGGAGACGTACGCGTCGCCTATCTGCGCCTTGGCGAAGGCGACCACCGCGGCGGCGGAGCCGGAGACGCTCGACGAGGACGACGAGGTGGCGGCCGTGGTCGTCGCGGTGGCGGACGAGCCGGAGGATGCGCTGAGCGTGGTGCGCGCGGAGCTGCGGGAGGCGCGCTCGGCGGCCTCCGCCTTCTCCTTGGCCTCGGCCTTCGCGGCGGCCTCGGCCTTCTTCTTGGCCTCGGCCTTGCGGACGGCCTCGGCCTTGGCCTTGGCGGCGGCCTTCGAGGCGCTCTCGGCCGCCGCGTCCTCGGACGCACGCGTTTCGAGGTCGAGGGCGACCTGCTGCGTGGCCTGCACGGAGGCGGCGACGGTGGTGGAGAGGCCGGCCGTGAGGGTGGGCATCTCGATGGTCTGGGTCACCGGCTCGGCCTGCGCGGGGCCGGCTGCGCCTGCGACCGCGATGGTGCTGAGCACGCCACCGGCAACTCCGGCCCGCAGCGTCGTCCTGGACGAACGCTGACGGGGCTTCCGGTGGCTGGGTATGTGAGCGGTGTGGGACATGGGTACTAGCGCTATCAGGGCTGTAGGGGTCCCATCAAGAAACGTGTGTTGCGACACAGTTACGTCCGGAATATGAGAATCCGCTTCCGTGGAGCCTTTATTGACGGCGTAACGGACGAAATGGACATGGGTTCATAACGCCGTGATCACGGGGTTTCGGCAATACGCCCGAATTGCCCGTCACTTACCATCCGTTCACGTCGATGGCCAAGCCCACTTGATTCTCGCCGAGTTCGAAGTGACGCAGGTCACTGTGTGACCTACCTGTGAAGGGCAACCGCGCGCGGGTGTTCCGCGTGGAGGATCCGGCCGGGCGTCGCGCCCGTCCGCCGCCCGGTGTGCGCTCGTCCACGAGCGCCCCGCGTTCGCCGCCCGCGCTCGTCCGCGAGTCGCCCCGCGCCCACTCCCGGCATTCGCTGCTCGCTCCCCATACGCGCTCCCCGTACACGCTCCCGGTACCCACTCCCGCCGCCCGCTCCCCGCGCCCGCCTCTTGAGCTCGCCGCCCGCACCGCCCGCACTCGTGCGTTCATTCACAGGCTCGCTCGCCGGACCGTTCCCCGGGATTGCCGACGCCCGGCCGGCATCCCGCCCGACGCCCCACCGACGCCTGTCGGGAGCCTCTCGGTGCCCCGTGTGCCCGGAAGTTCGTCATTCCGCCGCGATGTCCACATCGTTCCGCGCAATCGCTCGTCCGAGTGGCATCGAATCCGGCGAATCCCTATATCACCCCTGTCCGTCCATCTCCAATTTGCGCGCAGTGGGCATCGGTTGATAGTGCGCCAGGGCGTTGACCAGCGGTAACACCTTCGAATGTCACCACTCGTGATCACTTGGCCGCTTCTCGTGCGAACATCTCCGCTCATCCGACTTCATGATCGTTCGTCAGGTGGTGGAGATCACAAAGGCGTTGGTGTAACCCGTGTCGCAGATCACAGGACGGCGGGCATAGTATGCGGGGCAGTCGGGCTTGTGAACTGCCTCACATGTGCACGATCTTGGTGAGGCGGGGAGCCGGTCGCCCGATGCGGTCCAACGGTCAAGGACGACTGGAAGGAGCGAGGAGCGTGAATGCCTACGCGCCCATCCTCGTGCTCGGCGCCCTCGGGGCAGGGTTTGCGATCTTCTCCGTGGTCATGGCCACGCTTATCGGCCCCAAGCGCTACAACCGGGCAAAGCTCGAAGCGTACGAGTGCGGTATCGAACCCACTCCGACTCCCGCCGGAGGCGGTCGCTTCCCCATCAAGTACTACCTGACGGCGATGCTCTTCATCGTCTTCGACATCGAGATCGTCTTCCTCTATCCCTGGGCCGTCACCTTCGACGCCCTGGGGATGTTCGGGCTCGTGGAGATGCTGCTCTTCGTGCTCACCGTCTTCGTCGCCTACGCGTACGTGTGGCGGCGCGGCGGCCTGGAATGGGACTGAGGGGCTGAGGGGCACATGGGACTCGAAGAGAAACTGCCAAGTGGCTTCGTACTGACCACTGTCGAGCAGGCCGCCGGATGGGTACGGAAGTCTTCCGTCTTCCCCGCCACCTTCGGCCTCGCTTGTTGCGCCATCGAGATGATGACGACCGGAGCCGGGCGGTACGACCTCGCCCGCTTCGGGATGGAGGTCTTCCGCGGATCGCCGCGCCAGGCGGACCTGATGATCGTCGCCGGGCGGGTCAGCCAGAAGATGGCGCCCGTGCTGCGGCAGGTCTACGACCAGATGCCGGGCCCCAAGTGGGTCATCTCCATGGGAGTTTGCGCATCGTCGGGCGGTATGTTCAACAATTACGCAATTGTTCAGGGTGTTGACCACATTGTCCCAGTAGATATCTATTTGCCGGGGTGCCCGCCGCGTCCCGAGATGCTGATCGACGCCATCCTCAAACTCCACCAGAAGATCCAGGGCTCCAAGCTCGGGGTCAACGCGGAGGAAGCCGCCCGTGAGGCGGAGGAGGCGGCCCTCAAGGCGCTCCCCCTGATCGAGATGAAGGGGCTCCTCCGGTGAGCGACAACCCCAGCGGTGGCAACGGCGCCGCCGCCGACGACAAGAACGGCGCCAACGGCCAGAACCCCGCCAACGGCGCGGACGCCAACGCCCTCCCCGCCCCTCGCGGCGACGGCGGCGAGGTCATCCGCGTACGGAAGGGGATGTTCGGCGCCAACAACGGCGGCGACACCTCCGGTTACGGCGGGCTCGTCCGGACGGTACGGCTGCCGCACGCGAGCCCCCGCCCGTACGGCGGCTGGTTCGACGAGGTGGCCGACGAGCTCGAAGGCGCCCTGGACGAGCAGGGGCTCGTACCCGAGAACGCCATCGAGCGGACCGTGGTCGACCGGGGCGAGCTGACCTTCCACATCGCGCGCGAGCACCTGGTGACCGTCGCCCGCACCCTGCGCGACGACCCGGCGCTCCGCTTCGAGCTCTGCACCGGTGTCAGCGGCGTCCACTTCCTCGGCGACAAGGGCCGCGAGCTGCACGCCGTGTACCACCTGCGGTCCCTCACCCACGGCCGGCTGATCCGGCTGGAGGTGTCCGCGCCCGACAGCGACCCGCACGTCCCGTCGCTGGTCGCGGTCTACCCGACCAACGACTGGCACGAGCGCGAGGCGTACGACTTCTTCGGGCTCGTCTTCGACGGGCACCCCGCGCTCACCCGGATCATGATGCCGGACGACTGGCAGGGCTTCCCGCAGCGCAAGGACTACCCGCTCGGCGGCATCGCCGTCGAGTACAAGGGCGCCCAGATCCCGGCTCCGGACCAGCGGAGGTCGTACTCCTGATGACCACATCCCACGCAACGCCCCGCGACACGACCGAGGGGACTGTATATACAGTCACCGGCGGCGACTGGGACGAGGTCGTCGAGGCGGCCGTGAAGTCCGACGACGAACGCATCATCGTCAACATGGGGCCGCAGCACCCGTCCACGCACGGCGTGCTGCGACTGATCCTGGAGATCGACGGCGAGACCGTCACCGAGGCCCGCTGCGGCATCGGCTACCTCCACACCGGCATCGAGAAGAACCTCGAATTCCGGAACTGGACCCAGGGCACCACGTTCGTCACGCGCATGGACTATCTGACGCCGTTCTTCAACGAGACGGCGTACTGCCTCGGCGTCGAGAAGCTCCTCGGCATCGAGGACCAGATCCCCGACCGCGCCACCGTGCTCCGGGTCCTCCTGATGGAGCTGAACCGGATCTCCTCGCACCTCGTGTGCATCGCCACCGGCGGCATGGAGCTCGGCTCCACCACGATCATGATCTACGGGTTCCGCGACCGTGAACTGATCCTGGACCTCTTCGAGCTGATCACCGGGCTCCGGATGAACCACGCGTTCGTCCGCCCCGGCGGCCTCGCCCAGGACCTGCCGCCCGGCGCGGTCGACCAGATCCGCTCCTTCGTCACGACCATGAAGCGGAACCTGCCGGAGTACGACAAGCTCGCCACCGGCAACCCGATCTTCAAGGCCCGCATGGAGGACGTCGGCTACCTCGACCTCACCGGCTGCGTCGCGCTCGGCGCCACCGGCCCGGTCCTGCGGTCCGCCGGACTCCCGCACGACCTGCGCAAGACCGACCCGTACTGCGGCTACGAGACGTACGACTTCGACGTGCCGACCGCCGACACCTGCGACTCCTACGGCCGCTTCCTCATCCGCCTGGAAGAGATGCGCCAGTCGCTGCGGATCGTCGAGCAGTGCCTGGACCGGCTGGCACCCGGACCGGTCATGGTCGCCGACAAGAAGATCGCCTGGCCCGCGCAGCTCGCGCTCGGACCGGACGGACTCGGCAACTCGCTCGAACACATCAAGAAGATCATGGGCACCTCCATGGAGGCCCTGATCCACCACTTCAAGCTGGTGACCGAGGGATTCCGGGTCCCCGCCGGACAGGCGTACGTCGCCGTCGAATCGCCCAAGGGCGAACTCGGCGTGCACGTCGTCTCCGACGGCGGTACCCGCCCCTACCGGGTCCACTTCCGCGACCCGTCCTTCACCAACCTCCAGGCCATGGCGGCGATGTGCGAGGGCGGCCAGGTCGCCGACGTCATCGTCGCCGTCGCGTCCATCGACCCCGTGATGGGAGGCGTCGACCGGTGACCGCGAACCAAGAGGTCAGTCTGGGGATGCCGCAACTCCCCGCCCCCGCCTACCCCGACGACGTACGGGCCAGGCTCGAAACGGACGCGCGGGAGGTGATCGCCCGCTACCCCGACAGCCGCTCCGCGCTGCTGCCGCTGCTCCACCTCGTCCAGTCCGAGGAGGGGTACGTCTCCCGTACGGGCATGGCCCTCTGCGCCGAACTCCTCGGGCTCACCACGGCGGAGGTCACGGCGGTCGCGACCTTCTACACGATGTACCGGCGCAAGCCGAGCGGCGACTACCAGGTCGGCGTCTGCACCAACACCCTCTGCGCGGTCATGGGCGGCGACGCCATCTTCGACCGGCTCAAGACGCACCTGGGTGTCGGCAACGACGAGACCACCGACGACGGCAAGGTCACGCTCGAACACATCGAGTGCAACGCGGCCTGCGACTTCGCGCCCGTCGTGATGGTGAACTGGGAGTTCTTCGACAACCAGACCCCCGAGAGCGCGACGAAGCTCGTCGACGACCTCATCGCCGGGCGGACCGTCGAACCCACCCGGGGCGCCCCGATCTGCTCGTACAAGGAGACCGCCCGCATCCTCGCCGGGTTCCCCGACGAGCGCCCCGGCGCGGTCGCCGCGAGCGGCGGTGCCGGACACGCCTCGCTGGCCGGGCTCCGCCTCGCCAAGGGTGAAGCCGCCCCCGGCCGCCGGGTCGTCTCCCAGCGCCGGGACGTCCCCGCGGGCCAACCGCACGATCCCTCGCCGTCCGAGCACCTCAGCTCGCACGACGCACCGCAGCAGACATCGGCCTCCGACCCGGACCACCCGGCCGGACCCGCAGCCGAGGAGGGGGAGTGATGACCTTGGCCGCCGAGATCGACAGGAACGGGACCAGCCCCGAGAAGCTCCTCGCCCCGGTCCTCTCCGCCCACTGGGACGAAGCGGAACCGTGGACGCTGGAGAGCTACCGCCGCCACGACGGGTACGAGGGCCTGCGCAAGGCACTCGCCATGTCGCCGGACGACCTCATCGCGTACGTCAAGGACTCCGGTCTGCGCGGACGCGGCGGCGCCGGCTTCCCCACCGGGATGAAGTGGCAGTTCATCCCGCAGGGCGACGGCAAACCGCACTACCTCGTCGTCAACGCCGACGAGTCGGAGCCCGGCACCTGCAAGGACATCCCGCTCCTCTTCGCCAACCCGCACAGCCTCATCGAGGGCATCGTGATCGCCTGCTACGCGATCCGCTCCTCGCACGCCTTCATCTACCTGCGCGGCGAGGTCGTCCCCGTCCTGCGACGGCTGCACGAAGCCGTCCGCGAGGCGTACGCGGCCGGCTACCTCGGCAAGGACGCGCTCGGCCCGGGTCTCGACCTCGAACTGACCGTGCACGCGGGCGCCGGGGCGTACATCTGCGGCGAGGAGACAGCGCTGCTGGACTCCCTCGAAGGACGGCGCGGCCAGCCTCGGCTGCGGCCCCCCTTCCCCGCGGTCGCCGGTCTGTACGCCTGCCCCACCGTGGTGAACAACGTCGAGTCCATCGCCTCGGTTCCCGCGATCCTCCAGCGCGGCAAGGACTGGTTCAAGTCGATGGGCAGCGAGAAGTCCCCGGGCTTCACGCTCTACTCGCTCAGCGGCCACGTCACCGGCCCCGGCCAGTACGAGGCGCCGCTCGGCATCACGCTCCGCCAGCTGCTCGACATGAGCGGCGGCATCCGCGCCGGGCACCGCCTCAAGTTCTGGACCCCGGGCGGCTCGTCCACCCCGATGTTCACCGACGAACACCTCGACGTGCCCCTCGACTACGAGGGCGTCGGCGCCGCCGGATCCATGCTCGGCACCAAGGCGCTCCAGTGCTTCGACGAGACGACCTGCGTGGTGCGGGCCGTCACCCGGTGGACCGAGTTCTACGCCCACGAGTCCTGCGGCAAGTGCACGCCGTGCCGCGAAGGCACCTACTGGCTCGTCCAGTTGCTCCGCGACATCGAAGCGGGCAAGGGCCGCCCCGGCGACCTCGACAAGCTGGGCGACATCGCCGACAACATCAACGGCAAGTCCTTCTGCGCGCTGGGCGACGGAGCCGCCTCGCCGATCTTCTCGTCGCTGAAGTACTTCCGCGACGAGTACGAGCAGCACATCACCGGCAAGGGCTGCCCCTTCGACCCCGCGAAGTCGACCCTCTGGGCCGACGACGCCGACGACCAGGACGACCGAGACGCTCACCGGGGGGTGAACGCATGACAGTCACCACGAGTGCGCCCTCCGGGGGCGGACAGGCGGCCGTACCGCCCGAAGACCTCGTCACGCTGACCATCGACGGCATCGAGACCAGCGTCCCCAAGGGGACCCTGGTCATCCGCGCCGCCGAGGAACTCGGCATCGAGATCCCGCGGTTCTGCGACCACCCGCTCCTCGACCCCGCCGGTGCCTGCCGCCAGTGCATCGTCGAGGTGGAGGGCCAGCGCAAGCCGATGGCCTCCTGCACCATCACCTGCACCGACGGCATGGTCGTCAAGTCGCAGCTCACCTCACCCGTCGCCGAGAAGGCCCAGAAGGGTGTGATGGAGCTGCTGCTCATCAACCACCCGCTGGACTGCCCGGTCTGCGACAAGGGCGGCGAGTGTCCGCTCCAGAACCAGGCGATGTCGCACGGCGACGCCGAATCCCGGTTCGAGGGACGGAAGCGGACGTACGAGAAGCCCGTCCCGATCTCCACCCAGGTGCTGCTGGACCGTGAACGCTGCGTGCTCTGCGCACGCTGCACCCGGTTCTCCAACCAGGTGGCCGGCGACCCGATGATCGAGCTGATCGAGCGCGGCGCGCTCCAGCAGGTCGGCATCGGCGAGGGCGACCCCTTCGAGTCGTACTTCTCCGGCAACACCATCCAGATCTGCCCGGTCGGGGCGCTCACCTCGGCGGCGTACCGCTTCCGCTCGCGCCCCTTCGACCTGGTCTCCTCGCCCTCGGTCTGCGAGCACTGTGCGGGCGGCTGCGCCACCCGCACCGACCACCGGCGCGGCAAGGTCATGCGCCGCCTCGCGGACAACGACCCCGAGGTCAACGAAGAGTGGCTGTGCGACAAGGGACGCTTCGGCTTCCGCTACGCCCAGCAGCGCGACCGGCTCACCACCCCGCTGGTCCGCAACGCCGAAGGCGTCCTCGAACCCGCGTCCTGGCCGGAGGCGCTCGCCGCCGCCGCGGCGGGACTCGGCGCGGCGCGCGGCCGGGCCGGGGTGCTGACCGGGGGCCGCCTCACCGTCGAGGACGCCTACGCGTACAGCAAGTTCGCGCGGGTCGCCCTGGACACCAACGACATCGATTTCCGGGCCCGGGTCCACAGCGGTGAGGAGGCCGACTTCCTGGCCGCCCGCGTCGCCGGACGCGGCCACGACCTGGACGGCGAGGGAACCACCTACACCTCGCTGGAGAACGCGTCGACGGTCCTGCTCGCCGGATTCGAGTCCGAGGAGGAGGCGCCCGGCGTCTTCCTCCGGCTCCGCAAGGCCCACCGCAAGCACGGCCAGCGGACCTGGGCCCTCGCCTCGCACGCCACCCGCGGACTGGAGAAGGCGGGCGGCACCCTGCTGCCGGCCGCCCCCGGCACCGAGACCGAGTGGCTGGACGCGCTCGCCGGAGGCGTCGGGCTCGACGAGGCCGGAGCCTCCGCCGCCGAAGCGCTGCGCGGCGGGAACTCCGTCATCGTCGTCGGCGAACGGCTCGCCGGGGTCCCCGGCGCGCTGACCGCCGTCCTGCGCACCGCCACCGCCACCGGTGCCGACCTGGTGTGGATTCCGCGCCGGGCCGGGGAGCGCGGAGCGCTGGAGGCCGGGGCCCTGCCGACCCTGCTGCCCGGTGGCCGCCCGGCCACCGACCCGCGCGCCCGCCAGGAGGTCGCGGCCCTCTGGGGCCTCGCCGACCTCCCCGCCCGCCACGGCCGCGACACGAGCCAGATCCTCGGTGCCGCCGCCACCGGCGAACTCGGCGCCCTGCTCGTCGCGGGCGTCGAACCCCGCGACCTGCCGGACCCGGACGCCGCACTGGCCGCACTGGACGAGGTCGGCTTCCTCGTCTCGCTGGAGCTGCGGCCCAGCGAGGTCACCGACCGCGCCGACGTGGTGCTGCCGGTGGCCGCCGTCGCCGAGAAGTCCGGCACCTTCCTCAACTGGGAAGGCCGCGCCCGGATGTTCCAGGCGGCGCTGAAGCCCGAGCAGATGACCCGTACCCTCGCGCCGACCGACGGCCGGGTGCTGCACATGCTGGCCGACGCGCTCGACGTCCACCTCGGACTGCCCGACCTCGCCGCCGCCCGCCGCGAGCTCGACCGGCTCGGCGGCTGGACCGGCGGACACGCGGGCGCACCGAGGGAGATCGGACGCCCGCTGCCCCGGGCCGGCGACGGCGAGGCGATCCTCGCCGGACACCGCATGCTGCTCGACCTGGGCCGACTCCAGGAGGGCGACGAGGCACTGGCCGGTACCCGGCACGCCGCCGTCGCCCGGCTCTCGGCGCACACCGCCGCCGAGACCGGGGTCAAGGACGGCGACCTGCTCGCCGTCACCGGACCGGCCGGCAGCGTCGAACTCCCGCTGCGGATCACCGAGATGCCGGACCGGGTGGTCTGGGTACCGCTCAACTCCACCGGACGCGGCGTCCCGGCGCAGACCGGCGCCCGCCCCGGCGGCCTGGTCCGCATCGGCGCAGCCACCACCGCAGCCCCCGCAGACTCACCGGAGGTGCGAGCGTGAACAGCCTCGCTCACCTGGCCACGGCCCCCGGCGGAACCCCGCTGGCCGCCGAGGACCTCTCGATGTTCGGCACCGACCCCTGGTGGCTGGTCGTCGTCAAGGCGGTCTTCTGCTTCGCGTTCCTGATGGTGACCGTGCTCTTCGCGATCGTCTGGGAGCGCAAGGTCGTCGCCTGGATGCAGCTGCGCATCGGCCCCAACCGGAACGGCCCCTGGGGCCTGCTCCAGTCGCTCGCCGACGGCGTCAAGCTGATGCTGAAGGAAGACCTGATCGTCAAGCGCGCCGACCGGGTCGTCTACATCCTCGCGCCGATCGTCGCGGCCATCCCGGCGTTCATGGCGATCGCCGTGATCCCGTTCGGCCCGTCCGGCAACGAGGTGTCGATCTTCGGGCACCGCACGACGATGCAGCTCACCGACCTGCCGATCGCGATGCTCTACATCCTCGCGGTGGCCTCGGTCGGCATCTACGGCATCGTCCTCGCCGGCTGGTCCTCCGGCTCGACCTACCCGCTCCTCGGCGGTCTCCGGTCCTGCGCCCAGATGATCAGCTACGAGATCGCGATGGGCGCCGCGTTCGCCTCGGTCTTCCTCTACTCCGGGTCGATGTCGACCTCGAAGATCGTGGAGGCGCAGCACGACCGCTGGTTCATCATCCTGCTGCCGGTCTCGTTCATCATCTACATCGTCACCATGGTCGGCGAGACGAACCGCGCCCCGTTCGACATGCCGGAGTCCGAGGGCGACCTCGTCGGCGGCTTCAACACCGAGTACTCCTCCATCAAGTTCGCGATGTTCATGCTCGCCGAGTACGTGAACATGGTGACGGTCTCCGCGGTCTCCGCGACCCTCTTCCTGGGCGGCTGGCGGGCCCCGTACCCGATCAGCACCTTCTGGGAGGGTGCGAACCACGGCTGGTGGCCGATGCTCTGGTTCGTCGTCAAGGTGCAGGTGCTCCTCTTCTTCTTCATCTGGCTGCGCGGCTCGCTGCCCCGCGTCCGCTACGACCAGCTGATGAAGCTCGGCTGGAAGGTCCTCATCCCGGTCTCCGTGGTCTGGCTGATGCTGGTCGCCACCGTCCGCGCCCTCAACAACGAGGGCTACGACTTCTCGCGGATCGTGCTGTACGTCGCGGGCGCCGTGATCGCGGTGCTGCTGATCTCCTTCCTCGCCGACGCCTTCCGCGACCGCAAGGGCCGCGAGGAGCAGGCGAACGCGGGCCCGCCGCCCGAATTCGACCCGATGGCGGGCGGATTCCCCGTACCGCCGCTGCCCGGACAGACCCTGCCGCCCGTACCCCGGCGCACCCCGCGCCGCGCACGGGAGCTCGTTGTCAGTGGTGGCCCCGATACTCAGAGTGACGACAGCGTGAGTGACGGAAAGGAGGCCGACCGTGTCTGAGTCACAACCCCCGAACTCCCCGGGGGAGAAGTTCCAGAACCCCGTGGCCGGGTTCGGCGTGACCTTCAAGGCCATGTTCAAGAAGCGGCTCACGGAGCAGTACCCGGAGACGCCGAAGGTGACGGCGCCGCGCTTCCACGGCCGTCACCAGCTCAACCGGCACCCGGACGGCCTGGAGAAGTGCGTCGGCTGCGAGCTGTGCGCCTGGGCCTGTCCCGCCGACGCCATCTACGTCGAAGGCGCGGACAACACCGACGAGGAGCGGTACTCCCCGGGCGAACGGTACGGCCGCGTCTACCAGATCAACTACGCGCGCTGCATTCTCTGCGGTCTCTGCATCGAGGCGTGTCCCACCCGGGCGCTCACGATGACCAACGAGTTCGAGCTCGCCAACACCACCCGCGCCAGCCTCATCTACACCAAGGACGAGCTGCTCGCGGGACTGGAGGAGGGCATGGTCGACAGCCCGCACGCGATCTTCCCCGGCATGGACGAACAGGACTACTACCGGGGCCTGGTGACCGAGGCCGCCCCCGGCACCGAGCGCCAGCGCGCGGTGTCCAAGGGCGAGAAGACGGACGAGCCCGGCTCCGAGGCCAACGCCGCCGCCTCCCACGAGCACGCGGACCACGAGCACGCGGGCCACGGACACGGTTCGCACGGGCACGGTTCGCACGGCCGGCGGGGGGCGGACGCATGAGCCCTCTCGCGGCGGCTGCCTCCACCACCTCGACCGGCGAGGCCGTGCAGTTCTGGATCCTCGCCACGGTCGCCGTGCTCGGCGCCCTCTCCACCGTCCTGATGAAGCGGGCCGTGCACAGCGCGCTCTCGCTCGCCGGGACCATGATCGTGCTGGCGGTCTTCTACCTCGCCAACGGTGCCTACTTCCTCGGCATCGTGCAGGTCGTCGTGTACACCGGCGCGATCATGATGCTCTTCCTCTTCGTCGTGATGCTCGTCGGCGTCACCGCCGCGGACTCGCTGAAGGAGACCCTCAAGGGCCAGCGCTGGCTGGCCGCAGGATGCGGTCTCGGCTTCGGGGTGCTGCTCATCGCCGGCATCGGCAACGCCTCCCTGAACAGCTTCAACGGCCTCGGCACCGCCAACGCCGTGCACGGGGGGAACGTCGAGGGACTCGCCAACCTCATCTTCACCAAGTACGTCTTCGCGTTCGAGATCACCGGCGCCCTCCTCATCACCGCGACGGTCGGGGCGATGGTGCTCACCCACAAGGAGCGCACCGAACGCGCGCTCAACCAGCGGGAGATGTCCGAGGCCCGGGTCCGCTCGAACCACCTGCCGCCGCTGCCCGCCCCCGGTGTCTACGCCCGGCACAACGCCGTGGACATCGCCGGCCTGCTCCCCGACGGCACCCCGTCCGAGCTGACCGTGATGCGCACCCTGCGCGACCGCGGACAGGTCCGCGACGTCTCCGAGGAGGCGCTCGCCGACCTCAAGGCACTGGAACAGCGGTCCGGTGAGCGGCTCGGCCGCTCCACCGCCCTCACCGCCCGGGGCGCGGGTGCGCCTTCGAGGCAGCGGGGCGACCGTGCCGGGAATGCGGAGGACACCCAGTGAATCCCGTCAACTACCTCTACCTGGCAGCCCTGCTGTTCACCATCGGCGCCAGTGGAGTGCTGATCCGGCGGAACGCGATCGTGGTGTTCATGTGCGTGGAGCTGATGCTCAACGCCTGCAACCTCGCCTTCGTCACCTTCTCCCGCATGCACGGCAACCTCGACGGCCAGATCATCGCGTTCTTCACGATGGTCGTCGCCGCCGCGGAAGTCGTCGTCGGGCTGGCGATCATCGTGTCGCTGTTCCGCTCCCGCCATTCGGCCTCGGTCGACGACGCCAGCCTGATGAAGCTGTGAGGGGCTGAATCGTGGAGAACCTGATCGCGCTGCTCATCGCGGCGCCCCTGCTCGGAGCGGCCGTCCTGCTGTGCGGGGGCCGCCGGCTCGACCGGGCCGGACACTGGCTCGGCACCCTGCTCGCCGGAGTGTCGTTCGTCCTGGCCGTGGCACTCTTCGCCGACATGCTCGGCAAGGGCGCCGAAGAACGCCTGCTGCACCAGAAGCTGTTCAGCTGGATTCCGGTGGAGGGATTCCAGGCCGACGTCGCCTTCCAGCTCGACCAGCTGTCGATGACGTTCGTCCTGCTGATCACCAGTGTGGGCACCCTGATCCACATCTACTCGATCGGCTACATGGAGCACGACGAACGCCGTCGCCGCTTCTTCGGCTATCTCAACCTCTTCGTCGCGGCGATGCTCATCCTGGTCCTCGCCGACAACTACCTGCTGCTGTACGTCGGATGGGAGGGCGTCGGCCTCGCCTCGTACCTCCTCATCGGCTTCTGGCAGCACAAGCCCAGCGCGGCGACCGCGGCCAAGAAGGCATTCCTGGTCAACCGGGTCGGCGACATGGGCCTCTCCATCGCGATCATGCTGATGTTCACCACCTTCGGCACCTTCGCCTTCGGGCCGGTGCTCGGAGCGACCGGCGACACCAGCGAGGGCAAGCTCACCGCGATCGGCCTGATGCTGCTGCTGGCCGCCTGCGGCAAGTCCGCCCAGGTGCCCCTCCAGTCCTGGCTCGGCGACGCGATGGAGGGCCCGACCCCGGTCTCCGCCCTCATCCACGCCGCGACCATGGTCACCGCCGGTGTGTACCTCATCGTCCGCTCCGGCGCGATCTTCAACGCCGCCCCGGACGCGCAGCTCGTCGTCACCGTCGTCGGAGCGGTCACGCTCCTGTTCGGTGCGATCGTCGGTTGCGCGAAGGACGACATCAAGAAGGCGCTGGCCGGCTCGACGATGTCGCAGATCGGCTACATGATCCTCGCCGCGGGCCTCGGCCCCATCGGCTACGTCTTCGCGATCATGCACCTGGTGACGCACGGCTTCTTCAAGGCCGGCCTCTTCCTCGGCGCCGGCTCGGTCATGCACGGCATGAACGACGAAGTCGACATGAGGAAGTTCGGCGGCCTGCGGAAGTACATGCCGGTCACCTTCATCACCTTCGGCCTCGGCTACCTCGCCATCATCGGCTTCCCCGGCCTCTCCGGTTTCTTCTCCAAGGACAAGATCATCGAGGCGGCGTTCGCCAAGGGCGGCACCGAGGGCTGGATCCTCGGCGCCGTGACCCTGCTCGGCGCCGCGATCACCGCGTTCTACATGACCCGCGTGATGCTGATGACCTTCTTCGGCGAGAAGCGCTGGCAGCCGGACGCCGAAGGCCACGAACCGCACCCGCACGAGTCCCCGAAGTCGATGACGATCCCCATGATCGTGCTCGCCTTCGGCTCGGTCTTCGCGGGCGGCTTCTTCTCCATCGGCGACCGGTTCCTGCACTGGCTGGAGCCCGTCACCGGCCACGACCACGGCGACTCCCCGGTCGGCGCGAGCACCGTCACCGGCGCCACCATGGTGGTGCTCGTCATCGGCGTCGCCATCGCCTGGGCCATGTACGGCCGCAGGCCGGTGCCCGCCGTCGCCCCGCGCGGCTCGCTGCTCACCCGGGCCGCCCGCCGCGACCTCCTCCAGGACGACTTCAACCACGTGGTCCTGGTCCGCGGCGGCGAGCACCTCACCCGCTCCCTGGTCTACGTCGACCACTCGCTGGTCGACGGCGTCGTCAACGGCACGGCCGCCTCGGTCGGCGGCCTCTCCGGCCGGCTGCGCAGACTGCAGAACGGCTACGCCCGCTCCTACGCGGTCTCGATGTTCGGCGGTACGGCGGTCCTCATCGCCGCGACCCTGCTGATGAGGGCGGTCTGATCACCATGTCCTTTCCCCTCCTGACAGCGGCGGCGGCACTCCCCGCGATCGGCGCCATCGCCACCGCCGCCGTCCCGGCCCAGCGGCGCACCGCCGCGAAATGGCTGGCGCTGCTCGTCTCGCTGGCCACCCTGGTGCTCGCGGCGATCGTGTTCGTCCGCTTCGAGCCCGGCGGCGACCGCTACCAGCTCACCGAGTCGCACGCCTGGATCGCCGACTTCGGCGTCCGGTACGAACTCGGCGTGGACGGCATCGGGGTGGCGCTCCTCGCGCTCACCGCGCTGCTCATCCCGTTCGTGATCCTGGCCGGCTGGCACGACGCCGACCCCCTGGAGACCCAGTCCTCCCGGTGGCGTCCCACCCAGGGCTTCTTCGCCCTGATCCTGATGGTGGAGGCGATGGTGATCCTCTCCTTCGAGGCCACCGACGTCTTCCTCTTCTACATCCTCTTCGAAGCCATGCTCATCCCGATGTACTTCCTCATCGGCGGCTTCGGGGACCGGGCCCACGCGGGCACCGACGAGAACGCCTCGGCCCAGCGCTCGTACGCCGCCGTGAAGTTCCTCCTCTACAACCTCGTCGGCGGCCTCATCATGCTGGCGGCCGTCATCGGGCTGTACGCCGTCGCCGGAAGCTTCTCGCTCTCGGAGATCGCCGAGGCCCGCGCGAACGGCTCGCTGGAGATGGCGACCAGCACCGAGCGGTGGCTCTTCCTCGGGTTCTTCTTCGCCTTCGCGGTGAAGGCCCCGCTCTGGCCGCTGCACACCTGGCTGCCCAACGCCATGGGCGAGGCGACCGCACCCGTCGCCGTGCTGATCACCGCGATCGTCGACAAGGTCGGCACCTTCGCGATGCTCCGCTTCTGCCTCCAGCTCTTCCCGGAGGCCAGCAAGTGGGCGACCCCGGTGATCCTGGTCCTCGCGCTGATCTCCATCGTGTACGGCGCGCTCCTCGCGGTCGGTCAGCGCGACATCAAGCGGCTGATCGCCTACGCGTCGATCTCGCACTTCGGCTTCATCATCCTGGGCATCTTCGCGATGACCAGCCAGGGCCAGTCGGGCGCCACGCTCTACATGGTCAACCACGGCATCTCGACCGCCGCGCTGATGCTGGTCGCCGGATTCCTCATCACCCGGCGCGGCTCCCGTCTCATCGCCGACTACGGCGGAGTGCAGAAGGTCGCCCCGATCCTCGCGGGCACCTTCCTCATCGGCGGCCTCGCCACCCTGTCGCTACCCGGCCTCGCCCCGTTCGTCAGCGAGTTCCTGGTCCTGGTCGGGGTGTTCAGCGCCTACCCGGTGGTGGGGATCATCGCCACCACCGGCATCGTGCTCGCCGCGCTCTACGTCCTGGTGCTCTACCAGCGCACCATGACGGGCCCGGTGAAGGCGACCGTCCAAGGCATGCCGGACCTGCGGGTCCGTGAGCTGGCGGTGGTCGTGCCGCTCATCGCGCTGCTGATCTTCCTGGGCGTCTTCCCGAAGCCGCTCACCGAGATCGTCAACCCGGCGGTGGAGCACACCATGTCCGACGTACAGAAGCAGGACCCCCAGCCCGAGGTGGAGGCCGCCCAGTGAGCGCAACAGCTGTCCACGGCATGTGGACCGTGGCGGGCGGGGTGACGCAGGCCGCCCCGGACGTGAAGTTCACGGCCCCCACCATCGAGTACGCCCAACTCACGCCCGTCCTGATCGTGGTCGGCGCGGCGGTGATCGGTGTCCTGGCGGAGGCCTTCGTGCCCCGCCGGGCCCGGTACCTCACCCAGGTGATCCTCACCGTCGTCGCCCTGGCCGCCGCGTTCGCCGCGGTCGTCGGCCTCGCCGCCGGCGGGTACGGCACGACCAAGGCCCACATCGCCGCGATGGGCGCCATCGCGGTGGACGGCCCGGCGCTCTTCCTGCAGGGCACCATCCTGCTGGCCTCGATCGTCGCGGTCTTCACCTTCGCCGAGCGGCGGCTCGACCCCGTTTCGCACGGCAACCGGGTCGACTCCTTCGCCGCGCAGGCCGGGTCCGTCCCGGGCAGTGACAGCGAGAAGCAGGCGGTCAGGGCCGGGTTCACCACCACCGAGGTGTTCCCGCTCGTCCTCTTCGCCATCGCGGGCATGCTGGTCTTCCCGGCCGCCAACGACCTGCTGACGCTGTTCGTCGCGCTCGAAGTCTTCTCCCTGCCGCTCTACCTCCTCTGCGCCCTCGCCCGCCGCAAGCGGCTGATGTCGCAGGAGGCCGCGGTGAAGTACTTCCTGCTCGGCGCCTTCTCCTCGGCGTTCCTCCTCTTCGGGATCGCCCTCCTCTACGGCTACGCGGGCTCCGTCTCGTACGCCACCATCGCGAGCGTCGTCGACGGCTCGGTCACCGAGATCGACCCCGCTCTCGCCTCCACCATGGGCAACGACGCGCTGCTCCTCATCGGCGGCGCGATGATCCTGATGGGGCTCCTCTTCAAGGTCGGCGCGGTGCCGTTCCACATGTGGACCCCGGACGTCTACCAGGGCGCACCGACCCCGGTCACAGGCTTCATGGCCGCCGCCACCAAGGTCGCCGCCTTCGGCGCGCTGCTCCGCCTGCTGTACGTCGTGCTCCCCGGCCTCGCCTGGGACTGGCGGCCGGTCATGTGGGGCGTGTCGATCGTCACCATGCTGGGCGGCGCGATCGTCGCGATCACCCAGACCGACATCAAGCGGCTGCTCGCCTACTCCTCGATCGCGCACGCCGGGTTCATCCTCGCCGGTGTCATCGCGACCACCCCGGAGGGCATCTCCTCGGTCCTCTTCTACCTCGTCGCCTACTCCTTCGTGACGGTCGGCGCCTTCGCCGTCGTCACCCTGGTGCGCGACGCGGGCGGCGAGGCGACCCACCTGTCGAAGTGGGCCGGGCTGGGCCGGCGCTCCCCGCTGACCGCCGCGGTCTTCGCGGTGTTCCTGCTGGCCTTCGCCGGTATCCCGCTCACCTCCGGTTTCTCCGGCAAGTTCGCCGTGTTCAAGGCGGCGGCGGACGGCGGTGCGGGCGGACTCGTCGTGGTCGGTGTGATCTCCTCGGCGATCGCCGCGTTCTTCTACATCCGGGTCATCGTGCTGATGTTCTTCCAAGAGCCGAAGGCGGACGGCCCCACGGTCGCCGTCCCGTCCCCGCTGACGATGACGACCATCGGCATCGGCGTCGCGGTCACCCTGGTGCTGGGCCTCGCCCCGCAGTACTTCCTGGACCTGGCGAGCCAGGCGGGGATCTTCGTGCGGTGACGCACGCTGTTCCACGGACGCCGGACGGGCTGGAGTCAAGCCCGTCCGGCGTTGTCGTACGGGCCGCCTATGGTGAAGAGGAACGTACGGCCCGCGGGACGACGGACACGACGACGGCGAACAGAGCGACGAGCAGGACGGGCGACACCATGGATGTGACCGAGGACGTGACCGGTGCCACCGGCAGCGCGGCCACCGGCGACAGCGAGGCGCGACAGACCCTGCACCGGGTCTTCGGGTACGAGTCGTTCCGGGGCGAGCAGGGCGCGATCATCGAACACGTGGTCGCGGGCGGCGACGCCGTCGTCCTGATGCCCACCGGCGGCGGCAAGTCCCTCTGCTACCAGATCCCCGCCCTGGTCCGCCCCGGCACCGGTGTCGTCGTCTCCCCGCTGATCGCCCTCATGCAGGACCAGGTCGACGCCCTGCGCGCCCTCGGCGTCCGGGCCGGCTTCATCAACTCCACCCAGGACTTCGACGAGCGCCGCTCCATGGAAGCGCAGTACGTCGCCGGAGAGCTGGACATCCTCTACCTCGCGCCCGAACGGCTGCGCCTGGACGCCACGCTCTCGCTGCTCTCCCGGGGCACCGTCTCCGTCTTCGCGATCGACGAGGCGCACTGCGTCGCCCAGTGGGGCCACGACTTCCGCCCCGACTACCTCGCCCTCTCGGTCCTCGGCGAGCGCTGGCCGGACGTCCCGCGCATCGCCCTCACGGCGACCGCGACGAACGCCACGCACCAGGAGATCACCCGCCGCCTGGGCATGCCGGACGCGAAGCACTTCGTGGCCAGCTTCGACCGGCCCAACATCCAGTACCGCATCGTCCCGAAGGCCGACCCGAAGAAGCAGCTGCTCACCTTCCTCAAGGAGGAGCACACCGGGGACGCGGGCATCGTCTACTGCCTCTCCCGCAACTCCACCGAGAAGACGGCCGAGTACCTCTGCCGGAACGGCATCGAGGCCGTGCCGTACCACGCGGGTCTCGACGCCGGGACCCGCGCCGCCCACCAGTCCCGCTTCCTGCGTGAGGAGGGGCTCGTCGTCGTCGCGACGATCGCCTTCGGCATGGGCATCGACAAGCCGGACGTCCGCTTCGTCGCCCACCTCGACCTCCCCAAGTCCGTCGAGGGGTACTACCAGGAGACCGGCCGCGCCGGACGTGACGGCGCCCCCTCCACCGCGTGGATGGCGTACGGCCTCCAGGACGTCGTCCAGCAGCGCAAGCTCATCCAGGGCGGCGACGGCGACGAGGCACACCGCCGCCGCGCCTCCGCGCACCTGGACTCGATGCTGGCGCTCTGCGAGACCGTCCAGTGCCGCCGCGCCCAGCTCCTCACCTACTTCGGCCAGGAACCCACCGCCGCCTCCTGCGGCAACTGCGACACCTGCCTGGTCGCGCCGGAGACCTGGGACGGCACGGTCGTCGCGCAGAAGATGCTCTCCACCGTGGTCCGGCTGAAGCGGGAGCGGAACCAGAAGTTCGGCGCCGGGCAGATCATCGACATCCTGCTGGGCCGCAAGACCGCGAAGGTCATCCAGTTCGACCACGACCAGCTCTCCGTCTTCGGCATCGGCGAGGAACTGGCCGAGGCCGAGTGGCGCGGCGTCGTCCGCCAGCTGCTGGCGCAGGGCCTGCTCGCCGTGGAAGGGGAGTACGGCACCCTCGTACTGACCGACGCCAGCGCCACGGTCCTCGGCCGTGAGCGCGAGGTGCTGCTGCGCAAGGAGCCCAAGCGGGCCACCGAGCGGACGGCGGCCAAGGGCGAGCGCCGCACCAAGTCGGCTGCCGCCGCCGCGGATCTGCCCACGTCCGCCGTGCCCGTCTTCGAGGCGCTGCGCGCCTGGCGCGGGGCGACGGCGAAGGAACAGGGCGTCCCGGCGTACGTCATCTTCCACGACGCGACCCTGCGCGAGATCGCCACCCTGCACCCCTCGACCCTGGCCGAGCTGGGCGGGGTCAGCGGCCTCGGCGAGAAGAAGCTGGCCACCTACGGCGAGGGCGTGCTGGAGGTCCTGGCGGGGCAGGCAGCACCCGACGAACGCCCTGCGGACCTGCCCGCCGCAGAGACCCCGGTACGGACGCCCGCGAGGACGTCCCCGGAGCCCGCACCGGCCCCCGCCCGCACGGCGCCCCCGGCCGAGCCGTACGCCGACGCGGAGTTCAACTGGGACGAGGAGGAGCCCCCGGCGTACGAGTGAGCGGGGGCGGACCACGGAGCCGGTGGCCCGGAGCTACTCCGGAGCCACCGGCCGGCGCGGCGGCGCGATCGCCGTGAGGTCGAGGTCGATCGCCGCCCCCACCACCCCGCCCCCGCCCGGGCCACGCCCCGCCCGGCCGCCTCACCCCGCCGTCACGACCGTTCCCGTCACGACCGTCCCCTCACGACCGTCCCCTCACGACCGTCCCCTCACGACCGTCCCCTCACGACCGTCCCCGTCACCTCGCCGAGCCCCACCCGGGTGCCGTGCGGCCCCGGCGCCCACGCGGTCATGGTCACCGTGTCGCCGTCCTCCAGGAATGTCCGGGTGCCGCCGGGTACGTCGAGCGGGTCGCGGCCGTTCCAGGTCAGCTCCAGCAGGGAACCGCGCTGGTGCGGCTCGGGCCCGCTCACCGTGCCGGAGCCGTAGAGGTCGCCGGTGCGCAGCGAGGCGCCGTTCACCGTCATCTGCGCGAGCTGCTGGGCGGCCGTCCAGTACATGGTGGAGAACGGCGGTTCGGCGACGAGCTTCCCGTTGACCGCGACGGAGATCCGCAGGTCGATGCCGCCCGGCTCCTCCTCGTCCGCGTCGTCGAGGTAGGGCAGGAGTGCGGCGTCCCGGGCGGGCGGTGCGGTGCGGGCCGCGTCCAGCGCCTCCAGTGGGGTCACCCACGCGGAGACGGAGGTGGCGAAGGACTTGCCGAGGAACGGGCCGAGCGGGACGTACTCCCACGCCTGGATGTCGCGCGCCGACCAGTCGTTGAGCAACTGGACACCGAAGACGTGCTCGCGGAAGTCGGCCAGCGGGACCGCCGTGCCCTGCTCGGAGGGCACCCCCACCACGAAGCCGACCTCGGCCTCGATGTCCAGCTTCACCGAGGGCCCGAAGACGGGCGCCGCGTCGGTGGGCGCCTTGCGCTGCCCGGCCGGGCGCACCACGTCCGTACCGGAGACGACGACCGTGCCGGCCCGGCCGTGGTAACCGATCGGCAGATGCTTCCAGTTGGGCGTCAGCGCGGCACCGTCCGGGCGGAAGATCCGGCCCACGTTGGTGGCGTGGTGCTCGCTGGCGTAGAAGTCGACGTAGTCGGCGACCTCGTACGGCAGATGGAGCGTCACCGTGTCGATCGGGTGGAGCAGCGGCTCCAGTTCGGCGCGGTGCGAGGGGACGGTCAGCCAGCCGGTGAGCGCCCGTCGTACGTCCCGCCAGGCGGTGCGCCCGGCCGCGAGGAGCGGCATCAGGCTGGGCCGGGCCAGCAGTCCGGCGTACGGCGATCCGAGGGCGTGGGCCGCCGCTCCGGCGTCCAGCACGTGCGCGCCGATCCGGACACCGACCCGCCGCCGCGCGGGGTCGCCGGACGGGGGGTCGCCGGACGGGTCGGCGGGCAGGGAGAACACGCCGTACGGAAGGTTGTGCGGGCCGAAGGGGTCGCCCTCGTCCGTGTCGAGCGGGCTGCTCTGCTCGGGCATGGGGTGCTGCCTCGCTTTCCAGTCGCGTCGGGGACACGTCGCTCGGGACCACGTTACGTCCGCGTGGCGCGGCGGTGCCCGCAAGCGGGCCTCGTACCCCGGGTGTTCGCCCGCACGCCGTCGCCGCGGAGGACGCGTGGACGGCCCGTCAGCCCGCCGTGCGCGGGACGCGCTTCTCCCAGGTGCGGTGGAAGACGATCTCGTCGCCGTCCTTGCAGACCACCTCGTTGGAAGTGACGAAGTGCGTCGCGTCCGCGCCGGTTTCCGAGCGGGTCGTGATCTCCGTCCGCCAGGCCGTCTCCGGTCGGTGCAGCAGGACCGTCCGCTCCGACCGGGCCCGCGCCGACAGCGGGTCGTCCTGCTGGATCGTGAAGGTGTCGAGGGCGTCCTCGGTGATCTCCAGACCGTCCGGGTGGAACCGCGTCCCGCCCGGACTCGGGTCGGCCTCCAGCCGCCACTCGCCCCGGGCGAGGTCCCGGACGATCCGCCGCTCCGGGCGCTCCCCGTCCAAGGTGGCCGGTACGGCCTCGCCGAGCGGCTCCGCCTGTTCGGGCTCCCCGAAGACGGGGGCGGGGTCCGCGGTGGGCCGCCGGACCGGGAGTTCCACCAGGCTGCCGTCCGCGTGCAGCGTGAACCCCGCCGAGTCGGCCTGCGGCCAGACCCAGGGCCAGTACGAGGAGGAGACGGACAGCCGGATGCGGTGGCCGGACGCGAAGGCGTGTCCGATGCCGCCGAGTTCGAAGGTGACGTCCTCGGTCGTCCCGGGCGGCCAGTCCTCGGCCCGGTCGCGGCCGTGGCGGACGGCCAGATTGAGGGCGCCCCGGGTGACGAGGGCGGAGGAGCCGTCCGGTGCCACGTCGCAGAGCCGGACCACGACCTGGCCACGCGGCACGGCCAGGGTCAGCCGCAGCCGCACCCGGGGACGGCCCAGGATCTCGACGGGCGCCCCCTCCACCGGAAACTCGAAGGCGACCGACTTGGCGTCCTCGTCGCGCTGGTCGGGCGGCAGGTCGGCGTCGTTCCCGCACGGCGAGAACCTGCCCGCGTCCAGCCCGGTCTGCTGCGGCGAGCGGACGATCCGGCCGCCGCCCCGCAGGGCGTACGCCACCGGGGTGGTGCCCTCCGAGGGCCAGGTACCGTCCCCGACCCAGCGGCCGGGCAGCGTCTCGTACCGGGTGGCGGGCGGATGGGAGCCGCTGATCCAGGACCGCAGCAGGGGCTCGCTCATCACCCCCGTCTCCTTTTCCTTCAGATGCTGGTCCCACCAGCGCAGCGTCTCCTGGAGGAAGCCGATGGCCGGGCCGGGCGGCCGGCCCCGGTCCGGGTACTGGTGCGGCCAGGGCCCGATCAGCCCGCGCACCCGGGACGGGTCCAGGTGCTCCACGAGCCGCAGCACGGTGTCCCGGTACGGATCGTGCCAGCCGCCCACCGCGAGGACCGCCGCCCGGATCGCCCCGTACTCCTCGCGGACACTGCCGCGTTCCCAGTAGGCGTCCCGGGTCTGATGGGCCAGCCAGGTGTGGACGACGGGGTCGAGGGACTCCAGCCGGCCGAGCCACATCTCTCTCCAGCCATCCCCGACGATCACCGGGTCCGGCGGCTCCGAGGCGGCTGCCAGCAGGCCGGCGGCCCGGGCGTGCAGGTCCGAGGCGAGGACCGAGCCGCCCCAGTACTGGCCGCCGTTGTCGTACCCGTCGTCCGTGGAGCACACCGCGACGACCGCCCGCAGCGCGTCCGGGGCCGCCGCGGCGAGCCGGAGCGAAACCGAGCCGCCCCAGGAGATGCCGAACATCCCGACCCGGCCCGAGCACCACTCCCGCTGCGCCAGCCAGTGGATGACCGCCACCCCGTCGGCCACCCCTGCCTCGCCGTACGCGTCCCCCGGCAGACCTCCGCTGTTGCCGTGGCCCCGCACGTCCACCCGTACCGAGGCGTAGCCGTGGCCCGCGTACCAGGGGTGGCGCTGCCGGTCCCGGGGAGCCGTCCCGTCGCCGAGACGGTGCGGCAGGTACTCCAGCAGCGCGGGGACCGGCTCCTCGGTGACGGGCCGCCACACGCGCGCGTACAGGTCGGTGCCGTCCGGCAGCGGGACGCGGAAGTCCTCGCGGACGGTCTCGTACGGGAACTCGGTCCGGATGTGCATGGCGTACCTCGGTGTACGGGGCCGGAGGCCCGGGCGACCGGCGGTCTCCGTGCGGTGCGACAAAGCGGCAACTCGTGATCGTATGAGCCGATCCCGAACATACCGGCGGTGGCGGGAAGCCGCCCACGGTGATCCAAAGGCGACCGGATACGCTGGCATGAGTGAAGACAGCCGACAGATCGACATTCGTGTGATCGTCAGCAGACAGGAGACCCTCTCGTGACCGTCGTCGGGCCGTTCGGGCTGCGCGTGCGGGACCAGGCTCTTGAGGCCGAGGTCCAGACCGGCCTGGCCGCTGTCGAGGCCGGGCTTCTCGAGGCCACCAAGAGTGACGTCCCCTTCATCACGGAGGCCGCGCAGCACTTGGTGCGGGCCGGGGGCAAACGGTTCCGGCCCCTGCTGGTGATGCTGGCGTCCCAGTTCGGCGACTCCGACGCCCCCGGCGTCGTGCCCTCCGCCGTCGTGGTCGAACTGACCCACCTGGCGACGCTCTACCACGACGACGTGATGGACGAGGCCGAGGTCCGCCGCGGGGTGGACAGCGCCAACGCCCGCTGGGGCAACTCCGTCGCCCTGCTCACCGGTGACTTCCTCTTCGCCCGCGCCTCGCACATCCTCTCCGACCTCGGTCCGGAGGCGGTCCGCATCCAGGCCGAGGCCTTCGAACGGCTGGTCACCGGACAGATCCTGGAGACGGTCGGCCCGCGCGACGGCCGCGACCCGGTCGACCACTACATGGACGTCCTCAGCGGCAAGACCGGCTCCCTGATGGCCGTCTCCGGACGGTTCGGCGCCCTCATGTCCGGCGCCGACGAGAAGACCGTCGACGTACTCACCCAGTACGGCGAACGACTCGGCGTCGCCTTCCAACTCGCCGACGACGTACTCGACATCGCCTCCGACTCCCACGAGTCCGGCAAGACCCCCGGCACCGACCTGCGCGAGGGCATCGCCACCCTGCCCGTCCTGCTGCTGCGCGCCCAGGCCGCCGCGGACGGCAAGCCGGACGACCTGGAGCTGGTGGAGCTGCTCGACGGCGACCTCGCCGACGACGCCCGCCTCGCCGAGGCCCTGCGTCGGCTGCGCGTCCACCCGGCGCTGGAGCAGGCCCGCCGCGACACCATCCGGTACGCCGAGGAGGCCCGGGCGGCGCTCACCCCGCTGCCCGACTGCTACGCCAAGTCGGCGCTCGCCGAACTGTGCGACCTCGTGGTGCACCGCGCGGGCTGACGCCCCGTTCGGTACCGCCTCTCCGGGTAAACCCCAGGGGATGGCGTACCTCCGGTGGAGTGATGTCATACCCGAGCCGTAGGCGGGGTTGATTCCGCGGGCTGACGCGTGAGTCCGCCCGATGAGGTCAGATGGAGAACAACCACTCCTTCTGACCCCATCGGGTGAGAAGCGCGGCAGGAGTGGACGAGCGCGACCGTAGTGACGGAAGCCGCCGACCACGGAGGTAGGGCACACATGGCACCCATCGACAGCTCGGAGACCCACGGCGCGACCACCGGGGGCCCCGCCGGAGCGGCGACCCGCGCCGACCGGATCCGCCGGAAGGCATCCCGCACCGTCGTCCCCGTGGCGGTGGCGGGAGTGGCCGCCGCGACCATCGGACTCGTCCCCGCACTCGCCGACAGCGGCGACCCCGACCTGCCGAAGATCACCGCGCGGGAACTCGTCGAGAAGATCGCCGCCTCGGACACCCAGCGGCTCTCCGGCACCGTGAAGATCACCACCGACCTCGGCATCCCCTCGCTCGGCGGCCTCGTCGGCTCCCTCGGGCAGGGCGCGGGGGCATCGTCCGGCGCCGCCCCCGAGGACCGGCTGACCGAACTGGCCTCGGGCACGCACACCCTGAAGGTGGCCGCCGACGGCCCCGACAAACAGCGGCTGACGGTCCTGCAGGACTCCTCCGAGTACAGCCTGATCCACGACGCCGACCAGGTCTGGGCCTACGACAGCGGCTCCGGCGAGGTCTTCCACGCGAAGACCGGTGCCGCCGGGCACGAGGCCGGCTCCAGCGGGGACGCGGCGGAGGGCACGCCCCAGCAGTTCGCCGACGAGGCGCTGAAGGCGGTCGGCGACACCACTTCGGTCACCGTCGACGGCACCGTGCGGGTGGCCGGGCGCGACGCGTACCAGCTGCTCATCAAGCCGAAGCAGTCCGGCTCCACCGTCGGTTCCGTACGGATCGCGGTGGACGCGGACAACGGCGTACCCCTGCGGTTCACCCTCACCCCCAGCTCCGGGGGCAAGGCGGCCGTCAACGTCGGTTTCACCCAGGTGGACTTCGGCAAGCCCGACGCCTCGTCCTTCGACTTCACCCCGCCCAAGGGCGCCAAGGTGACCGAGGCCGAGGACGCCGTCGGCCAGGAGACGGCCGGCCGGCGAGGCGGACCTCTCGCGGATCTGCTGCCCGGCGGCCTCGACGGCCTCGGCGAGCTGGAGGGCGCTGACGGTGCCGGGAGCGCCGGGAGCCTGAAGACGAAGATGCTGGGGGAGGGCTGGACCACGATCCTGCGGGCCGAAGTGCCCGGCGGTCAGGGGCTGTCGTCGGCGAAGGACAGCTCTTCGCTGCTGGACGCCTTCGGCGACAAGGCCTCGGGGAAGTTCGGATCCGGCACGGTCTTCAGCACGCGCCTGGTGAACGCCCTCGTCACCGATGAGGGCAAGGTCTACGTCGGCGCGGTGACCCGGGACGCCCTCGTACGGGCGGCGAACGCCGACCGTTAGGGCGCGTGTGTCGAAAGTGGCGCCGTCCGCCCGGAGGGCGGGTCCGGCGACGTCTGGTGCGTGCGATCGCAAGGCGGAGGGTCGCCCCGATACTGGATGTATCGGGGTGATCCCGACAACGCGGCGAGCGTGCGTGCCAGACGCCGCCGGACAGGCGGGACTTGCGACACACGCCCTAGTGGTAACCAGCGTCGGTGATCCTTCGTCGGGACCGGGCTGGAACAGGGGATCGGGGTGATCGGCTCCGGGCCGTCCGTACCGTCGGCCGGCCGAGCCGTCCCCCGATCGGCTCGTCGCGGCACGAACGGCACGAACGGTGCGAACAGCGGAGTCGACACGGTACGTTCCGTTTCCGCCTCGCTCATGTTCGACTTTTGGCGACGACCTGTCAACAAGGAGTGGTGAGAGGCGCCCTATGCTCACGGAATGAGCGCATTGCCGAGTTCTGTGCGACGCAGCGAACGGTCCCGACGCGCGATCCTGGAGGCGGCCCTGGAGCTCTGCACGGAGCGGGGCTACGGGCGCATGACGGTGGAGGCCATCGCCGCCCGTGCCGGTGTCAGCAAGAAGACGATCTACCGGTGGTGGCCGGCGAAGAGCGGCATACTGATGGAGATCTTCACCGATGTCCTGTCCGACGCCGCCCCGTTCGCCGACACGGGGGACATCGAGGCCGACCTCCGCGTCCACATCGGACTGGCGGTACGGCTCCTCGGCTCGCCCCCGTACGGGCCCGCGTACGCGGGCATACTCTCCGAGCTCCATCACGACGCCGACCTCGCGCGGGAGCTCGCTGAGCGGGTCGTCGACCCGCGGGTCGAACTGGCGGTCACCCTGCTGGCCCGCGCCCAGGAGCGGGGCCAGATCCGGGCGGACGCCGATCCGCGGCTCATGGTCGAGCTGCTCTACGGCCCGGTCTACTACCGCCACGTCCTGCGCAAGCCGCCCCAGGACGAGGCGGCGATCGCCGCGCTGGTCGCCGTGGTGCTGCGGGGGCCGGGCGCGGTGGCGGCCGGGGAGCCGCGCGCGGAGGCCGAGGCGGGGGCGGGCCTCGGCTGAGGGGCGGATGCCGGGCCACGCCCGAAGGCGGTGGCGGAGGAGCCTCAGTCCTGCCGGATACGTCCGTGCAGATGCATGTCGTGGAGACCGTCGAGGTGCCGGCCGGCCGCCCTGCGGATTCCCTCCGCCACGAACCCGGCCTTCGACGCGACCCGGCAGGAGGCCGGGTTGGCGGTGGAGTGGCTGAGTTCCAGTCGGTCGAACCCGGCCGTGGTGAACGCCCACTCCGTGCATCCGGTCACCGCCCGGGTGCAGACCCCGCGCCCCCGGGCGGCCGGGGTCGTCCAGTAGGCCACTTCGGCGCAGCCGTACTCCAGGTCCCAGTCGCGCAGCGAGAGCCGGCCCAGCAGCCGTCCGTCCTGCGCGTCCGCCACCGCCCAGTGTCCCGCGGTCTCCCGTTCCCAGTCCTCGCGCCACTGCTCGATCCACCCCCGGGCCTCGTCCACGCAGTCGGCGCGGCGCAGGTGCCAGCGCTGGATCTCCGGGTCCTCGAACGCGGTCCGCACGGCTTCGGCGTCGGTGAGCAGCCATGGGCGCAGCTCCACCCCACCGCCGAGCCGGAGGGTCGGCTGGGTGGTGGCGGAGAGGGCGCCCGCGGCGATCGAGGGAGGGACGAGTGAGGGCATGGGCGCGATGGTACGGACCGGCCGGCCGGGCCCGTACGGAGTTTTCCGCGGGCCCGCGCCCGGAGGGAGCCCGCCGAAGTCCCGCAGGCCCGTGGGACGTTCAGCCGAAGAGGCGTTCCAGCACCACCGCTATGCCGTCCTCGGTGTGCGGCAGGGTGACCTCGTCGGCGGCGGCCTTCAGCTCCGGATGGGCGTTGCCCATCGCCACCCCGTGCCCCACCAGCCCGAACATCGGCAGGTCGTTCGGCATGTCGCCGAAGGCGATGGCGTCCGCCGGGTCCAGGCCGAGGAGTTCCGCCGCCACCGCGAGCCCGGTGCCCTTGTGCACGCCGTAGGGGGCGAGCTCGACCGTGCCGGGGCCGGCCATGGTGACCGTCGCCAGATCGCCGACGGCGGCCCGGCCGAGAGCGGCGAGTTCGTCGTCGGTCAGCTCCGGGTGGCGCACCATCACTTTGATGACGGGCTCGGCCCAGAGGTCGTCGCGGCGGCCGACCCGCTGGGCGGGGAGCGTCGGGTGCGGCATCCGGTAGCCGGGCTCGATGAGGGTCAGCCCCGCCGGGCCGTCCTGGTCGACGGCGGCGAAGACCGGGCCGGCCTCGGCCTCGATCTTGCCCAGTGCCATGTCGGCAAGCTCCCGGTCGAGCGGCACCGAGCGGAGCATCCGGGCCGACTCGGCGTCGTACACCTGGGTGCCCTGCCCGCAGACGACCGGGCCCCGGTAGTCCAGCTCCGCCAGGAGGGTGCGTATCCCCGGGACCGCCCGGCCGGTGACGATCATGTGCCGGGCGCCGGCCGAGGCCGCGCGCCGGAGGGCGGCGTGCGTGCGGGGGCTCACGGAGTCGTCCGGCAGCAGCAGGGTGCCGTCCAGGTCCGTGGCGACGAGGGTGTGCGCGACCCGGGTGTGCGCGGGCGCGGGTGACGAATGCATGGTTCCAGCGTAGGGAGATCGGCTTTTCGCCGGACGGCCCTGACCTGGGGCGACGGTCAGGTTCCTGTCGCTGCGGGGAGGCGGACAGGCGGCCGGGCGGCGGAAAGCGGTGATCTCGGATGAATGGCCCCGGTACGCGCCGTGGGGGAAGCGCGTACCGGAGCGGACCGGAGTCCCCGCCTCCTGTGCGCGGTGCCGGTCGGACGCGTGTACGAGACGCGGGCAAGGCCCGAAGGGGCGCGTGTCCGGGAGGGGTACCGCACGCGCGCCGCGGGGGGAGGCGGTGCGCCGGTGGGGGCCGGGGCCGAGGGGGAGGATGCGGCGGAACCGCCGAGGAGGGGGGTGCCCTTGGTCTGCCCGGGACAGGACGGGGGCGAACCGGTGGGGGACCGCTGAAACGATCCTTCGACGCCCGTTCGGCCCAGCGGCACCGGCAGTCGCCGTCCCGTGCGCCGGCCCCCGGCTCCCGTCACCCCCGGGGTGTGACCGCCTCCGCGCCTCCGCAGAGCAGCGCCAGGTACTCCCGCACCCGGGCCGGGTCCGCCGCCGGGGCGACGAGTCCGACGTGGTGGTCCGGGCGCACCACCACGACGGTGCCGTCCGCGCCGGGCTCGTACGCGGCGCGGGCCAGCCCCTCGTGGTCGATCACCCCGGCCCGGGCGCCCGGCGCCTCGTGGGGGGCGTGGGCCTCCTCGGCGCCGTACACCCGGTGGACGCGGACGGCGTCGCCGTACGTCCGCACCGCCTCGCGGAGGCTCTCCTCGCTCTCCGGGCCGAAGCCGAGGAGGGTCGGGTGCGGTTCGGCGAAGAGGTGGTGCAGCCGGACCGGCGCACCGGTCGCCACCGAGCGGCACGGGGCGTCGGGCGCCCGGTCCCCGGCCCGGGGCCCCGACTCCGGGGCTCCGGCGGCGAGCGAACTCCACCGGTAGCCGGTCGACAGCCCGCTCGCCTCCGGGGCGGTCGCCGAGTCCAGCCCGCCGCCGGGGCGGCGGATGGCGGCCATCGTCTCCGCGAGCCGCTCGGAGGTGAAGTCCAGGGTCCAGGCGGCGACGGGCAGCCGCTCCTCCTCGTAGGTGTCGAGCAGGGCCGGGGCGGCGAGGCCGGTCAGGACGTGGGCGAGCTTCCAGCCGAGGTTGAAGGCGTCCTGGATGCCGGTGTTCATGCCCATCCCGCCCGCGATCGAGTGGACGTGCGCCGCGTCCCCGGCGAGCAGCACCCGGCCGTCCCGGAAACGGTCGGCCATCCGGACGTTGACGCGGTACGTGGAGAGCAGGGTCGCGCGGCGGAGCACCTCGCCGGGGAGTCCGGTGTGCCGGGTGAGGAGACGGCGGAAGCCCTCCTCGGTCGGCGGCTGCGGCACCCCCGCCGCGTCCCGCTCGGGCCCCGCCTGGAACCACCAGCCCGCCCGGGTGCCCGGGATCGGGCAGAGCATCACGGCGCCGGTGGCGTCGAACCACTGGTGCCAGATGCCTCGGTGGAGCGCGTCCTCGTCGACTTCGACGTCACCGCAGACCATCACCTGGTCGGTCTGCGTCTCGCCGGTGAACGGGATGCCGAGCAGCTTGCGCACCGGGCTGTGCGCCCCGTCGCAGCCCACCACGTACCGGGCGGTGACCGTCCCGCCGTCGGCGAGAGTCGCGGTCACGCCCGTGGCGTGCTGGTCGAGACCGGTCAGCTCGGTACCCGGCTCGACCTGGACGCCGTCCTTCGCCAGCCGGTCGCGGAGGATCTCCTCCAGCCGCCACTGGGCGATCAGCCGCGGCCAGTCGAAGGCGGAGGCGGGGGCCGGGGCCGGGTCGGCGTACGGATCGAAGTCGGCGACCGGGAGATGGTCGCGGTACTTGCGCATGGGCAGCGGCAGCGACCCGGAGGCCAGCACCTCGTCGGCCACCCCGAGGCTCGCCAGGACCTCCAGCGACCGCAGGTTCGGCCCCTTCGCCCGTGAGCTGCGCGGATGGTCGGCGGACTTGTCGATGATCCGTACGCCGACGCCCCGGCGCGCGAGGTCGCACGCCAGGGTCAGGCCGGTGGGGCCGGCGCCCACGATCAGTACGTCGGTGGTCATGGCTGCTCCTCGGATGCGGGGGTGGGGCACCCAAGGGAAACGCAACCGAGGTAAAAACGCAACCGGGTAACTAATTTTCGGACGGGGTCCCGGTGGGAGCGGTGATGCCCGTACCGGTCGCGGCGGCCGACGGCGCCGTCGCCCCGGCCGCCGCGACCGTGGCCGCGAGCCGGAGCGCCTCCGCCCGGCCGCGTCGCGCCGTACGCAGCGCGTCCCAGGTCAGCAGCGTCAGCGCCACCCACACCAGTGCGAATCCGGCCCAGCGTTCCGGCGGCATCTCCTCGTGGAAGTACGCCACCCCCAGCGCGAACTGGAAGACGGGCGCGAGGTACTGCAGGAGGCCCAGGGTCGACAGCGGTACCCGGATCGCCGCCGCTCCGAAGGCGATCAGCGGGACCGCCGTCACCAGGCCGGTCGACGCGAGCAGCAGTCCGTGTCCGGCGCCCCCGCCGGAGGTGAAGGTGGTCTCGCCGCGCGCGCCGAGCCAGATGAGGAAGCCGAGGGCCGGCAGGAAGAGGACCGCGGTCTCGGCGGCCAACGACTCCAGGCCGCCCATGTTGACCTTCTTCTTCGCCAGGCCGTACGTCGCGAAGGAGAAGGCCAGCACCAGGGAGATCCACGGCGGGTGGCCGTATCCGACGGCGAGGACCAGCACGGCGGCGAATCCGGTCGCCACCGCGATCCACTGGGCGGGCCGCAGGCGTTCGCCGAGGAGCAGCACGCCCATGGCTATGGTGACCAGCGGGTTGATGAAGTAGCCGAGGGACGCCTCGACCACGTGATCGCTGTTGACGGCCCAGATGTACAGGCCCCAGTTGACCGTGATCACCGCCGCGGCGGCGGTGATCAGGGCGAGCTTGCGCGGCCGGCGGACCAGCACGCCGATCCACGCCCAACGCTTCAGTACGAGCAGGACGACGCCGACCACGGCCAGCGACCACACCATCCGGTGGGCCAAGATCTCGGCGGCGCCCGACGGCTTCAGCAGCGGCCAGAAGAGCGGGACGAGGCCCCACATCCCATAGGCGCCGATTCCGTAGAGCAGCCCTGCCCGCTGCTCGTCCTTCCCCTCCACGGGGCCTCCTTCACGCAGGTGCCGGCGCGGTCGCCGACGCCATGAAGGTAGCTCCGGAAGAGGGCCCGCGTCATTGCCGTATCGCGGCGACGGTCATGACGCGAGCGCCTTCCGGACGTGCGCGGCCCGTGCGCGGCCCGCGTGCGCCTCGTGGGTGACCCGTGCGCGGGGCGGTCAGGCGGCGGCGACGGCCTCGGCGACCGTCACGGAGACCGGCGTGGTGGGGCGGCCGATGAGCCGGGCCAGGTCGCCGCTGGTGCCGGCGAGCAGACCGCGCCCGATCGCCTCGTCCACGTCGACCAGGATCTCGGCGAAGCCCGCGGGCAGTCCGGCGCCGACCAGGATCTCCTGGTGCACGGCGGCGGGCACCTCCTGGTACGCGATCTCCCGGCCGGTCGCCCGGGAGATCTCGGCCGCGTACTCCGCCAGCGACCAGGCGGTGTCGCCGCTCAGCTCGTACGCGGTGTTCAGGTGGCCCTCGCCGGTCAGCACGGCGGCAGCGGCGGCGGCGAAGTCGGCCCGGGTCGCCAGGGCGATGCGGCCCTCGCCCGCGTTGCCCACCACGGCGCCGTGCGCCAGCACCGGCGCCAGGTTGGCGGTGTAGTTCTCCGTGTACCAGCCGTTGCGCAGGAAGGTGTACGGCAGACCGGAGTCCAGGATCAGCCGCTCGGTCGCCTTGTGCTCCTCGGCCAGCAGGAAATCGGCCGCCGGACCGCCCAGCACGCCCGTGTACGCCAGCTGCGCCACGCCCGCCTCCTTCGCCGCGTCGATCACCGCGGTGTGCTGCGCCACGCGCTTGCCGACCTCGCTGCCGGAGATCAGCAGAACCCGGTCGCCGGGGTGGAAGACCGCCTTGAGCGTCTCGGGCCGGTCGTAGTCGGCGACCCGCAGCTCGACACCGAGCGCGGCGAGCGGGGCTGCCTTCGCCTCGTCGCGTACGACCGCGGCGATCCGGTCGGCCGGGACGGTGGCGAGCAGCTGCTCGACGACCAGGCGTCCGAGCTGTCCGGTGGCTCCGGTGACGACGATGCTCATGGGGTGGTTCTCCTTCGTGTAGCACTGCCCCGAACGGGTTGATGGGGCCTGTTGGGGTGTTTTGCTGTTGTTTACTCCACTCACCCTAGGGGGTGTACTTACTCTGGGGAAGTACCCACTTTGAAGTAAGGTGGTCGCATGACGGTACGTACGGAGACCCCTGGACAGCTCGTGGCGGCGGCGGCGCGCGAGGCGGACGTGAACCGTGCGATGTGCCCGTCCCGGATCGTGCTGGAACACGTCACCAGCCGCTGGGGCGTGCTGGTGCTGGCGGCCCTGCTGGAGCGCCCGTACCGCTTCAGCGAACTGCGCCGCACCATCGAGAACGTCAGCGAGAAGATGCTGTCCCAGACCCTGCGCACGCTGGAACGCGACGGCTTCGTGCACCGGGACGCGCAGCCGGTGATCCCGCCCCGGGTGGACTACTCCCTCACCCCGCTCGGCCAGGAGGCCGCCCGGCGCGTGTGGGAGCTGGCCCGCTGGTCCGAGCACCAGGTGGACGCGGTCGAGGCCGCGCGGGCGGAGTACGACGCACGCGGGGCGTGACCGGCACGGGAATCTCCCCCGGCCCGGGAAGCAGAGCCCGGGTCCCGCCGCCTCATGACGGGCGACCGCTGCCGGAGCGGCAGGATGATCTCCTCGTACGCGAACTCGCCGAGCATCTTCGCG